>JAGXHD010000054.1 GCA_024636395.1 Sulfitobacter sp. | reverse complement strand
TGCGCATTCTCCGTGCTGATCTCTTCAGTTTCAGCGTTCCGATCTGCCTTTCACGCCATCAAGGTCTACGGCAAACGCTGGCCGCCGCGCATGTCTATGACACCATCCTCGGTGTTCACGAAGTGTCTGAAGCATAGCTGGACCTCTCGCGTATTTTGCTGCCCCAGGCGCTCATTTAAGCCGCCTTCTGTTCGAAAGCGACAGGGCTTATCCAGCCAAGTGTTAAGTGTCGACGGCGTGTACTGTAGAACCCATGCTGGCCTTGCCACCTCGCTCCATATCGCTTTCCGTTAGGCCGAGGTGCTGAGTGGGCTTGCGGTCAATTTCCTGCGCGTCAAAGCTGCGATTATGGCAGGCGCGACGCCGATCACCTCCTGTCATTCAGCAGCCATGTTGGCTTCATCAGAATTGCCGGCGGCCCAGTTGTCAGCCTTGTAACCGCAACTGAGTTAGCTAACAAATGATCCATGCCGACCTGCCCCGAGATTTCCGCGCGGCGTTCCTTTTAATGTGGTATCTTCAAATTGGAACGGTCCCTGCCGAGACCGTCTGAACAGGGGGGTACCATGAGAAAGTTGATTTGCGGCATAACTACAGCGATAGCATTCGGTGGTCCTGCGGTCGCAGGGGATTATGACTTCGACCTGATGCGAACTGCAATGGAGAAGTACAAGAATGTGGAGGTTGCACTCGCTGACGGTTACATTCCAGACCCGTCAGGGCACTGTATCAGCGCCGCACACGAGGGTTTGCCGCCGGAATGGGGCGGCATGGGCATCCATTACCTGCGGCCCGATCTGTTAAAGCTTTCGCCTCCAGGTGACCGGGTTGACGGGGCGAGCACTCACACCGACTTCATGGCTCCCGCGATCTTGCTTTACGAGCCTCAGGCTGATGGTTCGCTGGAGCTGGTGGGTATCGAAAACCTTGTCTTCGAAGCAGCGTGGTTGTCCAATGGTCACGCCGGACCTCCGATGACGAATGGACGGTCATGGGACCACATGATGGACGATCCCAACACTCCCGGAGATGAGGCGCATGGCTTCATGCCGCACTTCGATCAGCACGTCTGGCTTTACCGCGAGAATCCCTCGGGCGACCTGATGCCGTTCAACCCGATGGTGACCTGTGAGCATCATAAAGGTTGAGCCTTTCTGTTTTGTGCGACTTATGTCGCGCACCAGACGCCAGTAGCGGCAACGCTAAATGGCCGGTTAGTCTCAGCCTGTCGGTCACTCGCCCCTCGAAAATAATGCCTGATGCACGAATGGTATGAATGCGGAAGCTGCATCGCAGCACCCGATCAGCCAGCGAACGTCAAACATGCGGCAGCACGGTTGAAGATCCCGGCGGAACCTTCTCGACACCTCGCGCATTAAGCGGGAACACAAGGAGAACACCATGATCGACAACCCCAAGAGCAACCCGACAGGCAACGCCGAAAAAGACCCCGAAGACTGGGTCACCGGCGACGAGCCAATGACCGGCGCGCAGGCGAGCTATCTCAAGACGCTGTGCGAGGAGGTCGGTGAGGAATTTGACGACACGCTGACGAAGGCGGAGGCGAGTGAGAGGATCGATAAGCTGCAAGGGGAGCGGCGTTAACGCGAACTCTTAGCGGGGAGCGTGGTCGGAAGGTGCTTTGCTGCTTCTCTGTCCCCATACCCGCATTTTTCCAGAACGTATCAAAATCCGGATTTTATCCAAAGGGGTTTGTACCTTGATTGGGGAAATTCACGCTCGGAGCATTCCACTGCAATTGAACCTGTTACCGATTGGCAGAGGAAGCCGGATGGGAATTTCAGTTGCCCACCCCCGTTAATCCCTGGAAAAGTATCCAAGTCTGCCGATAAGTACCACAACATTGGAATGCCGATTCCTTGAAGGATGTGCTACATATCTCAAGTGTTCTTCTGACGGGGTGCCGGATAAATGTTACTGGCTGCTTAACCTAGCTCCGCTCCTGCAAGGCAACGGCCGCTTCTTCTGCAGCGATATGCGCTGGCAGCAATTGCCCTCGTTATTGCATTCCTTCCAAGATCGAATCACCACACGCATCAGCTACTTCCGAGCGATACTTTTCGCTCACATTGTCGACCCAGCCAGCCTCAATCACGAAGTTGTCACGCTGATAGCGTGCTTCTTCCTTCAATAAGGCAATCTGTTCCGGCTCTCGTTCGGCTTAGACGACGCAGGTCGGCCGCATGTCATCGTGAGCGACAAAATCCGATCGTATGTTGTAGCGAAGAAAGTTATTAGCAACGACAGCCGCCAAAAAAACGGAACGCTGAACAAACGCCCTGAAAACTGGCACCTGCCGTTTCGGCCAAGGGATCGGACTATGCTCGGCTTTCAAGAGATGCGATGCCTGCAGAAACACGCCGTCGTTTACACTTTCATCTGCAACCATTTCAACCAAGAGCGCGCACTTCACAGCAGAGACAAAGTGAAGCTCAACCTCGCCGCCGGTCTTGTCTTGCGGCGACTGAGACTGGTTCGATTCTGTCTGACACCACCTTCGCGGGACTTATGTTCCGCTCTTTTGGCCTATTATCCAAAAAGACGCGCAAGCAGGCCCGTTCTCTTGTCGGGAATCGCTATGTCAGGCAGATTATCTTGGCGCTCTTGCATGAAACTCCAGAGCTTGGGCGCAACGTCGAGGCCCTCGTCATTCAGTGTTTCAGCATGCCGGATCAGATTTGGATTAGCATCAACCCAGTCAATTATGCCATGCTTAATATGCTCATCTTGAAGCGGGATTTCTTTTCGCAAATCCCGCATGGCTTGCGCAGCGGCTGATGCCCCGACAAGGTCAAGATGTTCGTCCAGCACACTGACGCGCGCGGCACATTCATGATTGAGGAACGCCCCAAGAATACCATTTTTGCCCATGGTGCACCGCCGCCACAACAATACGCTCAGAACCGCCTCAACGGTATCGTTGCGTGCGTCTTCCGCAACAAATGCGTTTTCGATACGGCGAAGGGCGACAGGGTCATCTCGTTTTAATAATTCGTGAAGATGTTGTCTCATTCCAACTTCTTAGCATCCTCGGAGCTGAAATGCTAATTTGCCGCAATCCGGTCTACCTTTTGATGTGCTTTGTCATCCGACGAAGCAACCTCTCTGACAACAAAAACTAACCAAAAACACTCCTGTGATCGCCCAAGAAAACGGAGGCAAATCACATTTCTGTTGACGCCGTGTCGCAAACGAAAACGCATGCGGCGCTGCAGCGAAAGCAAATATGGCGTGCCCGTGTCAACTCAAGACCATCACGGGAATACCGTAGAGCGAGAAGAGGCTTTTCATGATCAATGTGATATCCGGGGTCTGGGCCCTTCTGCTCGGTATCGTGCTGATCATGCTGGGCAACGGCATGCATTTCACCCTGATCGGCCTGCGCGGCGGAATAGAGGGATTTTCGTCAACCGAGCTGGCCGTCGTCACCTCGGGTTATTTTTTGGGCTTTCTATCCGGTGCGCGTCTTACGCCATTGCTCATCCAGCGTGTCGGGCATGTGCGTGTATTTGCAGCACTCGGCAGCTTCATGTCAGCGGGGCTGATCGCTCTACCGCTTTTAACTGAACCTTGGGCTTGGACTATACTACGGGTGCTCATCGGCTTTTGCATGTCGGGTATCTACGTCGCCGCCGAGAGTTGGCTGAATGCCGCAGCCACGAATGAGACGCGCGGCAAAGTGCTGTCGGCCTACATGATTGCGCAGACGCTGGGAATAATCGGGGCGCAGGGTCTACTGACCCTAGGCGATGCGGGGACCTCAGCACTTTTCATCGGAGCCTCGATCCTTGTCTCTATCTCGTTCGCGCCAATCCTTTTGTCCGCCGTAACGGTACCGGCGGTCAAAGTTGCGCGTCCGATGCCCATGCGCGATCTCTTTAAGGGCTCGCCGCTGGGGGCAGTGGGAATATTCCTGCTGGGGAGCGTTTATGCGACGCAATCTGGCATGGGTGCGGTCTTTGGCAGTCAGATCGGGATGACAGCGACGCAGATCGCGCTGTTCGTCGCGATGCTATTCGCCGGGGCGCTGGTGCTTCAATATCCCATCGGGTGGCTCTCGGACCGTATGGACCGGCGCAAGCTGGTTTTTGGGTCGGCCGTCTTGGGTGCCGCATCGTGCACGGTAGGATGGGTCGCCGGCGGAGGATTATGGCCCTTGATGGCGGCCGCCTTCTTTGCCGGTGGGGTCACGACGCCGCTTTATGCCCTTCTTCTGGCCTATACGAACGATGCCCTTTCCGCGGATGACATGCCAGCCGCATCGGGTGGGCTTGTATTTACTTTTGGGGTGGGGGCGATCGCGGGACCGCTGGTTACCGGCTGGGCGATGCAACAGCTTGATCCCTACGCGTTCTGGCTGGTGCTAGGCGTAACCTTTGGCGCTATCGCACTCTATGCACTCTACCGAATGACCCAGCGTGCGACGATTCCTGTGGACGAGACCGAAAGGTATTTAAACGTGCTGCCAACTTCGTCGCCAGTGGCGGTGGAGGCGGCAGGTGAGTGGGCCGTAGAAAACGCCGAGACTGAGCAAAAGGCCGATTTGACCTGAATCAATTCGTAAGTACATTGGGATTGAAACAGGGCCTTTGCCAGGTTCCGCATAAAAGTCTGTTTAAGCCGACAATAAACCCCTTATAGAACCTCCGTGGGACACAAACGGCCCCTTCTGTCCCCATTGCCCTGCTCCGCGCAAGATCAAGGGCTTAGCCGTGCCAGAACCCTCGGGAAAAACATAGGTCTGGCACGCTTTGAATGGCTACCCATAGCCTCGCCTGGCCTTGTTCATGTGCAGCTCGAAGCGGGCATCCTTTGCCTCGGTTTCCGTGCCGAACCAGTCCGTCCGCAACTGTCCGGAACTTCCGATCCGTCCCCAGTTGCGCACGAGACCCCAATCCCCGAAGAGGCCGCGTACGATCTCGATGCGGTAGAACCGGTACAGATTGGCGTCTGGCTCCGTCCTGGTCAGGTGCATCGCCCTACCCCCACATCCTGGCTGCGATGTCCTGTTCTTCCTTGCCCACGGCGTCGGCGTAGATCGCGGTGGTGCTGAGCTGGGCATGTCCCATCCACTTCTGGAGCATATGCAGCGGGATGCTGTTCACCGTGGCGTTGACGCCGAAGCCGTGGCGCAAGCCTTTCGGGCTGCGATGCGGCGCGTCCGGAAGGCCGGCCTCGATCATGATCCGCTTTACGATCTGCCAGACCCGCACGCGGCTGAGCGGCCAGATCGGCGCGATGGCCTGTTTGCGTGACTTCTGGGCTTCCCGGATGCCGTGGGCAGTGTTGAGGGTGTCAAGGTAGTCCGGCGGCACTGGAACGCTCCTGTAGACAATCTTCGAGAGACCAGAAGCGTCCTTGCGCTTCTTCAGGCTGCGAATGGCAATCGTGCCGCCCGAGAGATCGACCCTGGCCGGAGTGATCTCCAGCAGCTCGGAGGGTCGGCAGCCGGTATAGTGCAGCGTCTCGCAGAGGGTGCGGTCGCGGGCAGGCTGTTTGCGCGCGACTGTCAGGAAGGCGGCGCGCTCTTCCGCGTTCAGGTAGAGCCGGTTTCCGGCGGTGTCGTGAAGGCGCATTTCGCTCATATTTAACAGTTTACGCGAAGGCTGTTAAACAGCAAAGCGAAAACCCACCCCCTGCCCTATCAATCCGCAGGTTACGCGAGACATACGCTTAACACTATTACTAATAGTGTTAAATTTTTGACCAATTTGCGAGCTTTGTGCGCTTTAACTTATGGAACACAAAAGCCGTGTCGCTCCGCGCAAAAGCTTTGCACAGCGAGGCCTGACAAAAGTGCGCACTCGACCACACGCCCACAAGGTCAAAAGGTTCTTGCACCACGGGCGGCAACCACAAAGGAACCTACGATGCCC
>JAGXHD010000053.1 GCA_024636395.1 Sulfitobacter sp. | reverse complement strand
GGCTGGGGCGCAGGCCCGCGCCGGAACTGATGGTTACGATCCGTCCCCAGCCCGCCGCTTTCATCCCGGGCACCAATGCCTGCGCCAGATAGAGCGTCGCGTCGACGTTGATCGCGAAAATGCTGTGCCATGCAGCGGGGTCGACCTGCTCCAGCGGCGTGCCGACCTGATTGCGCACGCCGCCCGCCGCGTTGACGAGAATATCGGGCGCAGTGTGCTCTACGAGGATTCGGTCGCACAGCGCCGTGACCGATGCCGGGTCGCCCAAATCAGCGCCGATGGCCGGCAGCCCCAGACGCGCGGCGGCGTCCTCAAGCGCTCCACCGGGCAATTCAGTGACGATCACGCGCGCGCCGTCCGCTGCAAGCCGCTGCGCGATTGCGGCACCAATGCCACCGACCACGCCGGTGACGAGTGCGGTCCGCGCGGTCATGCCAGCACCTTCGTCAGCTCGTGAAAAGTCTGCTCGGACATCTCGCGGCGGCCCTCCTCGATGTCGTGGATAAGCTCGACCAAGCGCACCAGCAGCGGCGTGTCTATACCGTGGCCCGCGGCGATCTGCGCGACCGTGCCCACCTGCGGATCGACCTCGGTTTTGCGCTTTCGCACGGCAAGGTCGCGGTAGATGCCGGTATGTGTCTTGGCAGTTTTCGAGTTGAAAACTGCCAGATCAGCGAGGCTTTGGAGAGCGGCCGCATCGGGTGCTCCGGGCAGGAACGCGGCAGGCTCGAACCCGTTGAAGGGTTTCGGATCGACACCTTCGGCGACGGCGGTGCGCATCACTTCGCGCGCCAGCCCCATCAGCGCTGGTCCGCGCGCAGGATCCGCGAAATTCACGGTCATGCTGTCGGTGCTGAGCGCAGTAGCGAACAGCATCGCGCCATATCCCAGCTTGCCCCAGAGATAGGCCCAGATATCGTCGGTAAGCACCGCGTCAGGCTCGAATATCTGGAGGAGCTTGTGCAGATCGCGGGTGCGCGGGCGTATCTCGCCATCAATCTCGCCAACAACCACAGCGGCGCGGTTTCCGAACAGGATGCGGCCCGGCCCGGTCCAATCGGCCCCATAGTTCACGAAGGCGCCGATGGTGCGCGCTGCTCCCACATGCTGCGCGATCACCCGCTCGTTCAGGCCGTTTTGCGCGGACAGAACATAACCGTCCGACGCCAAGTGCGGCAACAACTGCGCCAGCGCGCCCTCTGTCGCATGCGCTTTAACGGCGAGGATGATGCGTGAATAGGTGCCGGTGAGCTGAGCAGGCGTGACGCATGGCACCACCTGGCGGAACTCCTCGACCGGACCGTCGATTATGAGGCCGGTGGTCGAGCAGGCAACCGCGTGCTCCTCCACGATATCCACCATCAGCACCGGAACACCCGCGCGGGCTAGGTAGGCGCCAAATATGCCGCCGATGGCCCCCGCCCCCCAGATCAGAAGCGGATCATCCATGGCTCAGATCGGCCCAAGGCCCCTCAAGCGCTGCGCGCGTCTCTGCTACACCGATATCCCAAATCTGCTGCATCTCGGCGTCCGACCGCTGCCAAGGTCCCCCGAACGATCCATCCCCCAGCAAGGCCCGCGTTTGTGCGGGCGGGCAGGCTTTCATCAGCGCCATATCCACCGAAGTCTTCTCGCCCTCGGGCGCAGGCGCGTGTGCCAGTCGGGTCCAGGGGAAGTTTTCCATCCAGTTCGCGTGTGAGCCGCTTGGATCGATAGACTGGATCTTGGCAAACGTCTCGGGCGCGTTCCACCAGTTGTGAAACTTGATCGACACATCGCCGTATTCGGCCATCAACTCCTGCGCCAGGGCGCCCACGGGGTTGTTGCCGCCATGGCCGTTCACGATGAGAATCTGCCGAAAGCCCGCGCGGTGCAGTGACGCGATGATATCGCGGATCACGGCCATCAGCGTTTCGACCCGCAGGCAGATTGTACCGGGGAAGGCGTTGAAATACGGCGCGAGGCCGTAAGGCATCACGGGAAAGACGGGAACACCGAGGGGTGCTGCCGCATCTGTCGCGACTTTTTCGGCGAGGATCATATCCACGCAGAGCGACAGTTGTGCGTGCTGCTCGGTTGAGCCGATCGGCAGGATGCAGCGCGGATCGCGGGCCGCCACCGCTTCGACATCGCGCCAGTTCATATTTGCTACGGTCATTGCCGCACTCCTTTTTGTTCGGGTAGCGTTCCGGCCTCCAAAGGCACCTCGCCCGCCCAATCCTGCGCACCGCGCACCACCTTAGACATCAATTCGAACAGCATTTGCCGCTCGCCCTCGGTGAGGGTCTGTAGCATCCGCTGCTCCTGGGCCTCAAAGACCGGGCGTGTCGCGTGGACCACGCCCCAGCCTTTTTCAGACAAGTAAAGCGCCTGGGTGCGCCCACCGCCCGGCGCTTTCTCCCGCGCCTCGATCAGGCCCATCAGCTCCAATCGCTTGATCGCGCGGCTCAGAGTGTTTTTTGGAAACCCGGAAGTATCCGACACATCCCGCGCGCTGCCCCCATCGGCCAGCGCCAGCGAATACAGCACAACATATTCAGGACGCTTCAGGCCGTAGGTGTCCTGGATCCAGCTGTAGAGCGGAGTATTGTAGAGAAGTGCGAGATAATTGATGCGGAAGGTAAAGGGGCATGGATTGGCCCAGAGCTTGGCCTCCAGCATGTCGGCGCTGTGTCCAGCGGCTTCTTTGCCGAAATCTTGATCAGATGCCGTTTGCGGACCCGCCATAACGCTACTCTTTCCCCATGGACCTCAATGAGTTCCAAAATGAACTTGACTACATCATTATTCACGCACATCGTGATAAAGCAAGTTCCAAATGGGACACTAAAAACCAAAAAACGAACCAACAGAACGGGGCTTGTTGCCCCGCCAACAACAGGAAGGGAAAATCATGTACCACCAGAAATTCCTTGCCCCTCTCGCGTTCGCGCTGGGTCTGACGGCGGTGACTGCCGCATCGGCCCAGACGTTGACGATGGGGGTGCGCGGCGGACCGGAATCCATGGATCCGCATTTCTCCGCGCTCGGCTCCCATGCCGAAGCGGCCAAGCATATCTTTGACACGCTGGTGTGGTCAGGCACCGATCTCCAGATCGAGCCGGGCCTCGCGACAAGCTGGACCGCCATCGACGACGACACCTGGGAATTCAAGCTGCGCGAAGGCGTGAAGTTTCACGATGGCTCGGATTTCGATGCAGAGGATGTAAAATTCTCGATCGAGCGCATCCCTGTCGTGACCGGACCCACAACGACGGCGATCTATGTGCGCCGCGTTGCCAGTGTCGACATCATCGACCCCTATTCCGTCCACATCAATACCGACGGTCAGGCGGCCACTCTGCCCAATGACTTCATCCGCCTGTTCATCGTCTCCTCAGAGGCGGCAGCGGACTATTCCACAGCCGAAACTGCGGCAGAAGGCTTCAACTCCGGCGCGGCAACCATTGGCACCGGCCCCTACAAATATGTCAGCTGGGAGCCAAACGGCGATCTGGTGCTGGAGCGTTTTGACGACTACTGGCGCGGTATGGGTGCGTGGGAACAGGTGATCCGCAAGGAGATCCCCAACGACAGCTCTCGTCTGGCGGCGCTCAAGGCCGGTCAGGTCGATGTCGTCAACTACGTCTCCTCCGTCGACTATCTGGCACTGCAACAGGACGCGGAGATCGATGCGGTCATCGGCGATAGCGTCTATATCATGAACCTGCAACTGGACCAACGCGAGGACACACCAATGGTGCGGGCCAATGACGGCTCCGCGCTACCGGAAAACCCCCTGCGCGATCTGAAGGTCCGTCAGGCGATTGATTACGCCATCGACCGCGAGACCATGGTCGAGATCGTTCTTGAAGGTCTGGGCAAGCCCGCCAACCAGATGATGCCGGTCGATTTCTTTGGCTCCAACGCGGACATTCCGATGCCAGAGTATGACCCTGCAAAGGCCAAAGAACTGTTGACAGAAGCAGGCTATCCGGACGGTTTCCAGGTCGATCTGTATTGTACCTCCGACCGCTTGCCGGGCGACGGCGCGATCTGTCAAGGTCTGGGCCAGATGCTCACGCAGGCCGGGATCACAACCAACGTGAACGCCATCTCCAAGACCGTGTATTTCCCCGCTCAGGCGCGTCTGGAATACTCGATGTTCATGAATGGCTGGGGCACCCTCACGGGTGAGGCGTCTTACACGCTGGGCAGCCTCGCGCATTCCAACAATCCGGACGTAAAGCTCGGCGCGTTCAACCGCATCGAATACAAGAACGATGAGGTCGACATGCTCCTGCAGACGGGTGCGACGATGATGGATGAGGCCGCGCGCCGCGCAGCCTATGAGGATGCGATGGCGAAGGTGATGGCGGACAAGGCCTATATCTCGCTCGTGCAACTCCAGACTGTCTGGGGGACCAAAGCGGGTTCGCTCACGTTCGAGCCGCGCTTTGACGAGGATACGCTCGCGTTCTTCATCACGCCCGCGTCCTGATCCGGTAACCTACTTTTTGGGCCGGGCGGTGATCATGCCGCCCGGCCCGTCTTATTCTCCGAGAGGGAGAGCGGATGCTCGGCTTCATTATCCAGCGTTTCATTCAGGCGGTCGGTGTGATGGCAGTGATGTCGGTCATCGTGTTTTTTGGCGTTTATGCCATCGGCAATCCGATCGATATCGTGATCCCGCCCGATGCCACGCAGGAAATACGGCTGGAGGCCATCCGCCGGCTGGGCCTCGACCAGCCTCTCTACCAGCAGTATTTCACATTTGTCTCCAACCTGTTGCAGGGCGATCTTGGTCGCTCTTTCGTCTACAACATGCCCGTGCTGGAACTCATCGGCGGGCGGCTGCCCGCGACGCTGGAACTGGTGCTGATCTCGGTGATCTGCGCCACCGTTCTGGGTGTGAGCCTTGGGATCTTCGCGGGCTACCGCCCCGATAGCTGGGTGTCCAAGACGATTATGGCAGTCTCCGTGCTGGGCTTTTCGGTGCCCTCGTTCTGGGTCGGGCTGATCCTGATCCTGTTTTTTGCGGTCCATCTGGGATGGCTGCCTGCGGGCGGACGCGGCGATACGGTGATGATCTGGGGTGTGGCGTGGTCCTTCCCCACGCTTAACGGGCTGTCGCACATCGCCTTGCCCGCGATCAATCTGGCGCTGTTCAAACTGGCGATGATGATCCGGCTTGCGCGCGCAGGCACGCGTGAAATCATGCTCACCGATACGATCAAATTCGCCCGCGCTGCAGGCCTGTCGGAAGCGACGATCCTGCGCCGCCACCTGCTCAAGCTCATCTCCATCCCGATCATCACCGTATTCGGGCTGGAGCTTGGCTCCACCCTTGCCTTCGCCGTGGTGACCGAGACGATCTTCAGCTGGCCCGGCGTGGGCAAGCTGATCATCGACAGCATCGCAGTGCTCGACCGTCCCGTGATGGTCGCATACCTTATCCTCGTGGCGTTTCTCTTCGTCACCATCAACTTCGTGATCGATCTGGTGTTCGCGCTGATCGATCCACGCGTGCGCCACGGTGCCTCCGCATGAGCGCCGATCGAAGCCGCCTGTCGCTTTTCTGGGCCGAATACCGCGAGAACCGAATTGCCGTACTGGCGCTGGTGATCGTTGCCGTGATGATCCTATTGGCGCTTTTTGCGGGGCTGATTTCGCCGCAAGACCCCTATGATCTGGCCAACCTTTCACTGCGCGACAGCCGACGCCCGCCCGGCTTTGTCGGCAGCGGCGGCTATACCCACATCCTCGGCACCGATCCGCAGGGGCGCGACCTGCTATCGGCGATTTTTTACGGCCTGCGCATTTCGATCCAGATCGGACTGGCGGCGGGATTTGTTTCGCTCACTATTGGGACCACACTGGGCATCCTCGCGGCCTACTTGGGTGGGCGGGTCGAGACGCTGATCATGCGGCTCGTGGATTTGCAGCTGTCGTTTCCCGCGATCTTGCTGGCACTGGTGATTGTGGCGCTGCTGGGTCAAGGGAAGGCACAACTCATTGGCGCACTGGTCGCCGCTCAATACGCTTATTTCGCGCGTACCGCCTATGGCGCGGCAAAGGCCGAGCGCGGCAAGGATTACATAGAGGCAGCATTGGCCATTCCGCTGAGCGCTCGGCTGGTGCTGTGGCGCCACATGCTGCCCAACTGCACCCCACCGCTGATTGTGGTCGCAACCGTGCAGATCGCCAATTCCATCTCGCTGGAAGCCACGCTGAGCTTTCTTGGGCTCGGCCTGCCCGTCACCGAACCCTCGCTTGGCATGCTCATTTCCAACGGGTTTCCCTACATGATGAGCGGCCGGTACTGGATTTCCGTCTATCCCGGTGTGGCGCTGATCATTCTGATCGTGGCGATCAACATTGTGGGCGATCAGGTCCGCGACCAATTCAACCCGAGGCTTCGCCGATGAGTGATCCCGTTCTCAGCGTCCAGAACCTCACCACCCATTTTTTCACCCGTGGCGGTGTGGTCAAGGCTGTCGATGGGGTCTCGTTCGATCTCGCACGCGGCGAGATCATGGGGCTGGTGGGCGAAAGTGGCTCGGGCAAGACGGTCACCGGCTTTTCCCTGCTCGGTCTGGTGGATCTCCCGGGCCGGATCGTCGAGGGATCGGTCAAACTCAACGGGACAGAGCTCACCACGCTGTCCAGCGCGGAACTGCGAGCGCGGCGGGGCCGTGAGATCTCGATGATCTTTCAGGATCCGATCGCCACGCTCAATCCGTTGTTGACCATCGGCCAACAGATGCGCTTGGCCATCGGCGCGCACGAGCGTCTGGGCAAGCGCG
>JAGXHD010000052.1 GCA_024636395.1 Sulfitobacter sp. | reverse complement strand
GCTCTGTTATCTCACGTCCCTGCCCTTGCCAATATGATGGATGCCTCCGAATAGAGTTTCCATCCCGCGCGAAGTTCGGCTATTGCCACAGCCACGCAGCAAAGGACCGCTCTGATGTCAAACGCCCCCGAACAGCCGCAGCTCTACCTCATAACGCCTACCGAAATAGACCTGTCCGCCTTTGCCGACACGCTGGGATCGGTGCTGGATAGTCATGCAGCAGCCTGTGTGCGGCTGGCACTGGCGACCAAGGACGAAGACAAGCTGTCGCGCGCAGTTGATACGCTACGTGCTGTGACGGATGCGCGCGATGTGGCGCTGGTGATCGCCGATCATACTTTGTTGGCTGAGCGTCTTGGCCTCGATGGGGTGCATCTGTCGGATGCGGCCCGCTCGGTGCGCCACGCGCGCAAGGTACTGGGGCCGGATGCGATCGTGGGCAGCTTCTGCGGCGGATCGCGCCATGACGGCATGAGCGCGGGCGAGGCCGGCGCCGATTATGTGGCGTTCGGTCCGGTGCGTGAAACGGCATTGTTCGACGGCGACATTGCCGAAGCGGATATGTTTCAGTGGTGGTCGGAAGTGATCGAAGTGCCCTGTGTGGCCGAAGGTCAGCTTGACCTGAAGATGATCGCGCAACTGGCCCCTATCACTGATTTTTTCGGAATTGGTGATGAAATCTGGGGCAGCGACGATCCCGCCGCCGCCCTCAGCGCGCTCTGGGCCGCGACCCGCTAGAGCAACGTCCGCTCGATCACCCACCACGCGCCAATGATCGCGATCAGCAGCGAGCCTGCCATTGAAAGCGCACGGAACATTACCGGATATTCCGTCACCATTTCCTCGGGTCCAGTGAGCTTGGCGCGGCGGGCCGCGAGCACTGCAAGCCACAACAGGATGAACGCCATCGCGATCACCGTGAGCTGCCCGACTTCGACACCCACGTTAAAGCCGATGAGAGCCGGCACGAACTGGTCTTCCGGCAGGCCAAACTCACCCAGCACGGAGGCAAAGCCGAGCCCGTGCAGCAGGCCGAACCCGAAGATCACAAAGGGCCGCCACTTCGTCAGCCCGCGCGCAAAAATATTCTCCACAGCGACATAGACGATGGACGCCGCGATGAGTGGCTCCACGATGCTTCCGGGTACGTTCACGAGGCCCAGTGCGCCCAGCGCGAGCGTTACTGTATGCGCCAGCGTAAAGGCCGACACCTGCCACAGGAGTGGGCCGAGGTGGACCGAGAGAAAAAACAGTCCCAGAACGAAAAGGATATGATCAAGCCCCTTGGGCAGGATGTGATCGAAACCTACGGGAATGTAATTGGTGAAGGTCTGCCAACCACCGGTCTGGCCGCCGCCACCGAGCGAGATCGGCTCGCTGCTCTGTCCGCCCGCGATCAGTCCGGTGAAAGGGGCCTCGACCCCCTGCTGGCGCAACACCAGATCACCGCCCCCTTCGGGCCATGACAGGGTGAGTGTATCCCCCACCGGCATCTCACCCGCGAGAGTCCATTCAGCGATCCGCGGCAATTCAGGGTTCACGCCCTGCGGTACGGTGATGCTTATGCTTTCGAGCACGATGGGCGCGCCGTCGACGCTGAGCACCGGCAGGGCATTCCAGCCCGCCAATAATTCAGGAGCGCGGGCCGCAAGCGCGTCTTCCGGCAGCGCGCGCAGCGTATCATAATCGCCTGCCTGTGGCGCTGCATCGGTGTTTTCCACCGAGTCCAGATCGACACCAGCGAGAAAGGCCTCCAGGTTGATCCGCAAACTCAGCTCAGCCGTTCCGTCAGCCACTGTGAAATCCGCAATGGTCGGTACAACTTCATGTGCCTGGACCGACGTGCTTGACAACGCCAGCACCAGTGCCAGCTTAGCTAAAGGAAAAAGGAAAAACTGCTTCATGAAACCTACCTATTTTATGACGATCATCAGCGCGCTTTGCGCCGCGCCTATGGCCTATGCCCATGAGTTCTGGATTGATCCGCCAGAGTTTCAAGTCCAAAACGACATGCCCTTCGTGGCGGAGTTGCGGAACGGTGAGCTGTTTGCGGGAACGTCGCAGCCCTTCTTCGAGCAGCGCAATACCCGGCTGGAGGTGACCATCGACGAGCAGACGGCGGCGATCATCGGCCGGATGGGTGACCGCCCTGCGATCCAGCTGCCGCCCCCCGATGTCGACGGTCTGATGATACTCGCCCATGAAGCGGCGCCGTCGACGATCACTTATTCGGAATGGCCCAAGTTCATGGCTTTCGTCGAGCACAAGGATTTCAAGGACGCGGAGCAAATCCATACGTCGCGCGGCTGGGACAAGGAGGGGTTCAAGGAAGTCTACACCCGTCACTCCAAATCGCTCGTCGCCGTGGGCAGCGGTGAGGGATCGGATCGAGAGCTGGGGCTGGTGACGGAGTTTATAGCGCTCGATAATCCCTACGCAGAAGACTTCGACGGGACGCTTGACGTATCCCTGCTGTATAATGGTGCCCCGCGCGGCGATGCGCAGATCGAAGTCTACGCGCGCGGTGCCGATGATAGCGTGAACGTGACGATCACCCGCACCGACAGCGAAGGCAATGCAGCCATACCAGTGGTCGCTGGAATGGAGTATCTGCTCGATGCGGTCGTGCTGCGCGAGGTTGCCGGTGCCACGACGGTCGCGGAGGGCCCTGTTTGGGAGACACTCTGGGCCTCGATGACCTTCGCCGTGCCTGCCCGCTGATCCGTCCCGCTATCGGCTTGCGTACGGGGCGCGGTGCGGTCAAAACCGGAGCTATGAGAAACGTAGCAGACATTCTGTGCATCGGCTCGGTCCTGTGGGACATGATCGGCCGTTGTGATGCGCCCATGCCGCTTGGGGCGGACAGGCCGGGCCGGATTACCCGTGTTCCAGGGGGCGTCGCGCTCAACATCGCCATGGCTCTGCGGCGGTTCGGACTAGCGCCTGCGCTACTGAGTACCGTGGGGCGTGATCCGGAAGGCGACGCATTGATTGCCGCCTGTGAGGCGCGCGGTGTAAGGACCGATATGATATATCGCTCCGATGATTTACCAACAGATCAATATATGGCGATCGAAGCTCCCAACGGGCTCATTGCCGCCATCGCCGATGCCCACTCTCTCGAAGCGGCAGGCGACAAGATTTTGCAGCCCTTGAAGACGCTGGATGGGTCCTACAAGGGCGCTGTAGCGCTTGATGGAAACCTCACGGTCGATCTGCTTTCATTTCTCGCCTCAAGTCCGCTATTGGCCCAAGCTGACGTAAGGGTCGCCCCGGCATCGCCTGGAAAGGCGCTCAGGCTGACCCCGTTTCTGCAGGCAGGGCGCGGAACCCTCTACGTAAATCTGGAGGAAGCGGGCCTGCTATGCCAGTCGGCGTTTCAAAGCTCTGACGATGCGGCGACTGCATTGCTCGCGCGCGGAGCGGCGCGCGCTGTTGTGACCAATGGCGGTCAAGCGACCTGCATTGCATTGTCAGGCCGGTGTATTTCGCAAGTGCCGCCCGCTGTCTGCGTCAACCGCGTCACGGGTGCCGGAGACACATTCATGGCCGCACATATTGCGGCTGAACTTGGCGGGGCGGATCTGGATGCGGCGCTCGCAACCGCGCTCAAGGCTGCCGCCCTCTATGTCTCCGGAGAAACCACCATATGATCCCGATAGCCTATTCCGCCGAGGTCGCTGCGGCGCGCCGGAGCGGCGCTGCGATCGTCGCTCTCGAATCAACGATCATCACCCATGGCATGCCCTATCCGCAAAACGTCGAGGTAGCGCGGCAGGTGGAGTCAGATATCCGCGGCGCCGGTGCCGTGCCCGCCACCATCGCGGTGCTTGAGGGCGTACTACACATCGGTCTGGAAGAGGATCAGCTTGCCACGCTCGCACAGGCCAAGGGCGTCGCCAAGCTTAGCCGCGCCGACATGGCCGCCTGCATCGCGATGGGCGGCACCGGCGCCACAACAGTGGCCGCCACGATGATCGCCGCACGCATCGCCGGTATCGCCGTGTTTGCCACGGGCGGCATCGGCGGCGTGCACAAGGGCGCCGAAGAGAGCTTCGACATCTCCGCCGATCTGATGGAGCTCGCACAGACTCCGGTGACCGTGGTGGCGGCCGGGGCCAAGGCGATCCTCGATGTCGCGAAAACCCTCGAGGTGCTGGAGACGCAAGGCGTGCCCGTCATCGCATTTGGACAAGACGCCTTCCCGGCCTTCTGGTCGCGGAACTCAGATCTTAAGTCCCCCCTGCGGATGGACAGCGCCGCCGAAATTGCTGCGGCGCACCGGATGCGTGAAGCCCTGGGCCTGACCGGCGGGCAGCTGGTCGCGAACCCGATCCCCCTGGCCGCTGAAATACCCAGCGCCGAGCTTGCTCCCATCATCGCAATGGCACAGGCCGATGCAGTGCGTGCCGGGATTGCCGGCAAAGCCGTGACGCCATATCTTCTGCAACGCATATTCGAACTGACACAGGGCCGCTCTCTGGAGGCGAACATTGCACTTGTGCGCAACAATGCACAGCTTGCGGCGCAAATTGCTCTTGAATTACGCACTTTGCCCTAGATTTGCGGGGCCTGTCCCATTGTGGCTGCGACCCCCACCCTTTAGTTATATCTTAATGATCTTCAACTTGCGGAAACCATCCGATCCATGAACACGCCCTTTGATTCTGATCCCGTAGCCCCCCCCAAGCGCGGGCTGCTTGGCCGCTTTCGGGGCAATTTTCTGACGGGGCTTGTGGTCATTGCGCCGGTCGGTCTGACGATCTGGCTGATTTGGAGCGTTGTGGGCTGGATTGACGGGTTCGTGCTGCCGCTGGTGCCGGTCCGGTACCACCCAGACAGGCTCATCCAGGATCTTTTGGGCCTTGACCCCACGGTGCAGATCAACGTGCGTGGCATTGGCGTGATCATCTTTCTGGTGTTCACGGTGCTGGTCGGCTGGATTGCCAAAGGGATCATCGGACGTTCGTTCATCCGGTTTGCGGAAAGTCTCGTTGAGCGGACGCCCGTCGTACGCTCCATCTATTCGGGGATCAAACAGATCTCCGAGACGATCTTTGCGCAGAACGAGCGCAGCTTCGAGACCGCCTGTCTCATTGAGTATCCACGCCGCGGCATTTGGGCCATCGGCTTCATCTCGACCGAAGCCAAAGGCGAGATTTCGGACAAGGCGGGTTCTGCGGACGAAATTATGTCGGTTTTTCTACCGACGACGCCCAACCCCACGTCCGGCTTTCTGCTGTTCGTCCCCAAGAGCGATGTGATCGAGCTCGATATGACGGTGGAGGACTCGGCAAAGCTGGTGATCTCTGCCGGGCTGGTCTATCCCAATGCAAAAGCGGTGGAAAACGGCGCGCCACCTCTTCACGATCTCAATAAGCGAGCCTAGGCGAACATCTCACGCAGGTCGACACTGCTGCGTGTACCGATGTTGTCGACATCATCGCGCAGAAAGGCTTCCGCCGCGGCGATGCCCGCTGCTTTGAGTTGCGCGATGACGTGAGGATTGGCCACCATCTTTGTCGCCGCCGAAAGTTTGGCCATCAAGGTGTCATCCGCGATCATATGCACCCGAATGCGGCGCATCTTGTTGTTGCTCAGCGTTCCCTCATCAATCAGGCGTTGCACGAACTCGATGGCACGCAATTCCCGCAGTAGGCTAGAATTAAAGCTGATCTCGTTGATGCGGTTCTGGATATCCTGCGGCGTCATGGGGATTTCGTCGCGCTCCAACGGGTTGATGTTGATGATCACGATATCCTCGGGCAGCTTTTCGTTGAACAGCGGAAAGAGCGCAGGATTGCCGGTAAAGCCGCCGTCCCAAAAGGCCTCCATCCGGTCGGTGGTCGTGTCGAACATCTCGATGGCCTGAAACACGTTTGGCAGACAGGCAGAGGCCATGAGGGCATCAGGACCGATTTCGTCGCCCTCGAAAATGCGGATCTTGCCGTTGCGCACACGCGTGGCACCTACATAAAACAGCGGCTCTTGGGCATTGCAGACACGGTCATAATCAAATTTCGCAACGATATCGCGCAACGGGTTCTGATAGAGTGGTCCATACCCATAGGGCGAGACGATCCGCGTCACCGCATCGCCCAGCAGGTAGGGCGGGCTCATCCCGATCTGCCTGCTAAGCGCCTGCAGGCCGAAGGGAGCCATCCAATCGCCGATCCGCAGATCCTGCACGCCCGCAACCTGCATCCAGAGCCAATCGAGATTGTCGCGCGCGCCCTGTCGCCCGCCGGTAATCATCCCTGATTTCAGGGCTGCGCCGTTGAGTGCGCCGGCAGAAGTGCCAGAAATGCCTGCGATCTCGAGCGTTTCCTCCTCCAATAGCCTGTCGAGTACCCCCCAGGTAAAAGCGCCGTGGGCACCGCCGCCCTGAAGGGCGAGGTTGATCCTCTTGGTCTGAGCCATTGCCGCGCGCCTTTCCGATTGGGTTAAAGGGCCGTCCAGCCGCCATCGACGCTAATCGTGGTGCCGGTGATCTGGTCCGCCGCCGCCGAGCACAGGAATGCCGCAGTGCCGCCCATCTGCTCCACTGTGGCAAATTCCTTGCTGGGCTGTCGCTTGAGCATCACATCGCGGATGACATCTTCGCGGCTCATGTCATATTCCTTCATCGTATCGGGAATTTGGCTTTCGACCAGCGGGGTCAGCACATAGCCTGGACAGATTGCATTGGCCGTAATCGGCTCTTCTGCGGTCTCTAGCGCGGTGGTCTTCGTCAGTCCTACGATGCCGTGCTTGGCAGCGATGTAGGCGGATTTGTAAGGCGACGCCGTCAGGCCGTGCGCCGAGGCGATATTGATCACCCTGCCCCATCCCGCCTTGCGCATCATCGGCAGAGCCACGGCGGTCGTGTGGAATGCGGAGCTGAGATTAATCGCAATGATCGCGTCCCATTTCGCCGCCGGAAAATCGGGGATCGGGGCGACATGCTGAATACCTGCGTTATTGATCAGGATATCACAGGTGCCTGCCTCCTCGATCAGCCTCCGGCAATCATCGGCCTTTGACATATCGGCTTGGATATAGCGGGCCTGCACGCCGGTGACGCGGGCGATCTCATCGGCAAGCGCATGATCCTCTTTTTTATCGGTGAATGAATTGAGCACGATATTTGCCCCTGCCTGCGCCAACTGGTGGGCGATGCCGAGGCCGATGCCGGAATTTGAGCCGGTAATGACGGCTGTCTTGCCGCTCAGATCATAGGTAAGAGCCATTGTGTGTTCTCCTGAGGTGGAATGTTAGCGCAGTTATGGCGCGGTCCTTCTGCAATTGAAACGGCCAACCCCCGTATCGCGTTCCGTCGAGCCCTCTCATTCTGCACGCGCCCAAAAAAAACGCCCGCACAAGGCGGGCGTCAAGTTATTGAGGCAGGTTTCATACAGGCAAGAAACCTATCGAGCAGTGACACCTTTATAGGGAATTAATGCCCAAACGCCAAGCTAAAAGTTTGCGCCCGCCTTAAGACCCCGTTAGACGTTTACGTAATAAAAAAAGGGCAGTTCAGGATTGTTTCGAAAATGGCTTTAGATAATTTCCCGATGCTACGGGGCCTTGTGGCCATTTCTTCACTGATTCTTTCGGTAGCCGCCGTACAGGCGGAACCGTCCCATGCCATCGCCATGTACGGTGATCCGGCCCTGCCCGCGAATTACACCTCCTTGCCTTATGTCAACGCTGATGCCCCGACCGGTGGCAGCGTCACTTTGGGCAACACAGGCGGTTTCGACAGTCTCAATCCGTTCGTCCTCAAAGGCACCTCGCCGTGGCAACTGCCGTTCTTCACCCATGAAACTCTTCTGGGCCGCTCGTGGGACGAGCCGTTCACGCTCTACGGTCTGCTTGCCGAAACGGTGGAAACAGACGAAGAACGGACCTGGGTGGAGTTCACCCTGCGTGAGGGCACTACCTTCTCGGACGGCAGCCCTCTCGGGATCGAGGATGTGGTGTTCAGCTTCGAGCTTTTGGGCACGCAAGGACATCCACGCTACCTCAGCCTTGCGTCCCAGATCGATAGCATCGAGCAGACGGGCCCGCGCAGTATGCGCATCACCTTCAACGAGGCCAACCGCGAACTGGCCCTGCTCGCGGGCCTGCGCCCGATCCTGTCGAAGGCGCAATGGGAGGGGCGCGATTTCGCCAACGCGATCTTGCAGGACGTCCCCCTCGGCTCTGGCCCCTACACTGTGACCGACTACGAGCCGGGCCGGTTCGTCCAGCTGATCCGCAATCCCGACTATTGGGGTGCCGGGATCCCGTTTCGCCGCGGCACGCATAATTACGATTCGATAAAGCTCGATTTCTATGGCGATGCCTCCGTTCTTTTCGAAGGGTTCAAGGCGGGCGAGATCTCGGCAGTGCGCGAATTCAATGCCGAAGCCTGGGAAAGTCAGTACGATTTTCCTGCCATCGCGCGGGGCGATATCGTCAAATCCATCATCCCCCATGAAAAACCTTCCGGTATGACAGGCTTCGTGATGAACACGCGTCGTGCGCCCTTCGATGATTGGCGCGTGCGCGATGCGCTGATGCACGCGTTCAATTTTGAATACATCAACGATACGATGACCGGCGGTGTGCAGCCGCGCATCACCTCGTATTTCTCCAATTCAGTGCTGGGCAAGATGGACGGGCCTGCGCAGGGGCGTGTTGCAGAGCTGTTGACGCCCTATCAGGATACGCTGCCCGTGGATGCGATCGACGGGTATCTTTTGCCTGTCTCCGATGGATCCGCGCGCAACAGAGCCGGCATTCGCGCAGCGATGGACCAGTTCGAAGCGGCGGGATACATGGTCGAGGACGGTATGATGCGGCGCGGCGACGGTACGCCCGTTCGTTTCACCATCCTCATTGCGAAAGGCAGCAGCGAGGATGTGGCCATCGCCGAGCTTTATCTACGCGCGCTGGAGCGGCTGGGAATCGATGCGGATATCGAGACCGTGGACGATGCGCAGTATTTCTCCCGCACCGGCGATTTCGACTTTGATATAACCACGTTCCGCAGGTCCCTGTCGCTCAGCCCCGGCAACGAGCAGAAGTTTTACTGGGGGACGGAAGCTGCCGATCAGCCTGGATCGCGCAATCTGATGGGGGCACGCAATCCCGCGATCGACGCGATGATCGACGCGATGGTGACTGCCCGCAACAGTGC
>JAGXHD010000051.1 GCA_024636395.1 Sulfitobacter sp. | reverse complement strand
GTCCCCCGCAGCGCGGTTCATTCTGCGCGGGGTACTGGAGCAGGTGCGCGGAGATTCGGCGCACGTTCCGCTCGCCACGCTCGCGCAGGCGGTGGTCGGGGAGATGCCGGATCCCGTGAGCCTTGCACGCAGTTTCGCGGTGCCGCCCGCGCTGATGCTGCGGCGTCTGGCTGCGTTGCCTACATTGGGCGCAGGACTTGTGGTCTGCGATCGCTCCGGCACGGTGATTTTTCGAAAATCGGTGCAGGGCTTTGCGGTGCCACGGTTCGATAGTTGTTGCCCGCTCTGGCCTCTTTTCGGGGCGCTCGGGGCGGCGGGAACTGTGCTGCACGAACGGCTTGCGCAGCTGGGGCGCGGGCACGTCCAATTCGACGCCTATGCCACTACGGACGTCGCCGCCGCGACATCTTATAATGCGCCGGCGCCCGCACGCGGCGTTATGCTGCTCGTGCCGGCTCCCCCCCGCAGCGACGGTCAGCCGTTGCGCGCCGTCGGCGCGACCTGCCGTATCTGTCCGCAAGAACGGTGCAGCGCGCGGCGCGAGCCGTCCATCATGGCGGGTGCGTAGATTTTGACAGTTGCGCCTGAAGGGTGCATCGTACGAAAATTAAAAGACCGACTGACCGGGGAGGACTGGACGGACGGTATATGCAAAGTCTGGGGAGGATGCTTGCATGGCCAAACACGTCGTGTTGGTGGAGGACGAGACCAACATCGCGGAGGCGATCCGCTTTTTACTTGGGCGTGATGGCTGGCGGGTGGAGACACTGGCCAATGGCGGCAATGCCGCGGAGGTGATCCGCGCCGCGCGCCCTGATTTGGTGATGCTTGATGTGATGCTGCCTGGCAAAACGGGCTTCGAGATCCTCGCCGAGCTACGCGGCGACGCGACACTGGCTGATCTGCCGATCCTGATGCTAACCGCGCGAGGGCAAAGCCGCGACCGCGAAATGGCGGAGCGCGCGGGCGTGAGCCGCTTCATGACCAAACCGTTTTCAAACGAAGAAATGCTCAGCGCCGTGCGCGAGTTGACCGAAGGCCGTGTGATCTGATGCCGGAAGCGCGGCTATTTCTGGAGCGGCGCAGCTATCGCCGCCGCCGCATGATGGATGCGGTGAGGATGCTGCCTCTGGTCTGTACGCTGCTGTGGCTCGTGGTGCCGACGATGTGGCCAAATGGCCTGCAGGACGATACGCAAACGGCGCTTTCCAGCGCGCTGTGGTACTTGTTCATGATCTGGATTCTTGCAATTGCCGCGACTTTTGCACTTTGGCGGCGGATCAGGCGGTATGAGGGCACTGGAGAGGCTGCTGTGGATACGGCCACCCAGGCCGCTGAGCCCTGATGGTCAGCCTCAATCAGCTGATTGCGGTGTGCCTTATCTATGTGGCGGGACTCTTCCTTGTGGCCTTTCTGGCGGAGCGCGCTGCATTGCGCGGCAGGGGTGGATGGCTGCTGCGCTCGCCGCTGGTCTACACGCTGTCGCTGTCGATATATTGCACCGCCTGGACGTTCTACGGCGCGGTGGGCTACGCCGCGCGATCGGGTCTCGAATATGTGACGATCTACCTGGGTCCTTCTCTGGTGATGATCGGATGGTGGTGGGTGCTGCGCCGTCTGGTGCGGATCGGGCGGGCCCAAAGGGTCACTTCGGTGGCCGACCTTATCTCGGCGCGCTTCGGCAAATCCAATTTGTTGGCGGTCATGATCACGATCATGGCGGTTGTGGGTGTGACGCCCTACATCGCGCTCCAGCTACAATCTGTGACGCTGTCGGTCTCCATCTTTGCGACGCCCGAAACGGGATCCGGGACTGCCCCCCAGATCAGTGACAACGCGGCGTTCTGGGTAGCGGCGGGTCTTGCTGTCTTTACGGTCCTCTTTGGCACGCGCAATCTGAACGCGAACGAGCGGCACCATGGCATCGTCATCGCGGTGGCGGTGGAGGCCGTCGTCAAACTGCTGGCGCTTATGGCGGTTGGCGCCTTTGTGGTTTGGGGGATTTCGGGCGGTGTGTCGGAGACGGTCGCGCGCATCGATGCTTCGCCCATCGGCACTTGGCAAACCAGCGCCAGCCGCTGGACCGCGCTGATCGTCGTCTCGGCGGCGGCATTTGTCTGCCTGCCGCGTATGTTTCAGGTCATGGTGGTCGAAAACGACGATGAGCGGCATCTGCAAATCGCGAGCTGGGCTTTTCCGCTCTATCTGCTTGCGATCAGCCTGTTCGTGGTGCCGATCGCGGTTGTCGGGCTCGAGCTGATGCCTGCCGGGGCCAATCCGGATCTTTTCGTGCTGACCGTGCCGCTGAGCCAGGGCCAGAGCGGGCTGGCGATGCTGGCCTTTCTAGGGGGCTTTTCCTCGGCCACTTCGATGGTGATCGTCGCCACGTTGGCGCTGAGCACGATGATGTCCAACCACATCGTGATGCCGCTCTGGCTTAAGCTCAATCCGCCTGCAGCACAGCAATCGGGCGATGTGCGTGATGTAGTGATCCGGGCGCGGCGGCTCTCGATCCTGCTGATCATCACGTTGGGATACTTCTATTACCGCGCATCGGGCGGCTCCGGCGCACTGGCGGCGATTGGTCTGATCTCCTTCGGAGGCGTAGCGCAGTTCTTGCCAGCGTTGTTGGGGGGCATCTTCTGGCGCGGTGCCACCCGTATGGGCGCCGTGGCAGGCCTGAGCGTCGGTTTCGTTATCTGGATGTACACGATGCTCCTGCCAAGCTTCGGCCCCGGTGCGGCGCTGTCGGCGGCGGTGTTCGAGGAGGGCTTGTTTGGCTGGGGCATGTTGCGGCCGCAGGCGCTTTTCGGGATTACGGGGCTCGATCCCACCGTGCACGCGATTTGGTGGAGCCTTTCGATTAACGCGATACTGTTCTTCGTTGTTTCGATCTTCAGCTTTCCCACGCCTCTGGAGCGGTTGCAGGGAGCGCAATTTGTCAATGTGTTCGATCATTCCTCTGGCCCCGCGCGGGGCTGGATTGCCTCTGAGGGCGGTGCGGAGGATCTGATGATCATGTCCCAGCGTATTCTGGGCGCCGAGGAGGCGCAGGCGTTTTTCAACGCCCAAGCCGCACAGCAGGGGCGCAGGAATGCGCCGCCTGTGCCCACGCCCGAGTTTGTGCAAGCGCTCGAGCGCGAGCTTGCGGCCTCCG
The DNA here is from genome assembly GCA_024636395.1 of Sulfitobacter sp. Classification (GTDB taxonomy): domain Bacteria; phylum Pseudomonadota; class Alphaproteobacteria; order Rhodobacterales; family Rhodobacteraceae; genus JAGXHD01. The sequence continues at coordinate 4,266 of JAGXHD010000051.1, read as the reverse complement.
TGGGGGCGGCGACGGCGAATGCGATGATTGGACAGATCATCGGCGGGCAGGCGATTTCCGTCGAGGATCTTATGGCGGTCGCGGACGAATCCGCGCAAATTCTGGAGTACTCAAGCCGGCTCGAGGCGAAATCGCGCGAGCTCACGGAAACTGCTCAAGAGCTGGGATTCGCGAATGAAAAGCTCATGCAGCTGTCGTTTCAGAAGGATGATTTCTTGAGTCAGATCAGCCATGAGTTGCGCACACCGATGACCTCGATCCGCTCGTTTTCCGAGATCTTGCGTGACATCGACGTGCTGTCGACTGCGGAGAAGACGCGCTATGCGACGATCATTCATTCCGAGACGATCCGCCTCACGCGCCTGCTCGATGATCTTCTGGATCTGTCGGTGCTGGAAAACGGGCAGGTTTCGCTAAATGCGCGCCAGGTGCAACTGCATGATGTGATCGAACGGGCGGTTACAACGGCACAGGCAAGCTCGGCGCATGTGCTCGATATCCGCCGTGATTTGCGTACGGAGGATGTGATGCTCATCACCGATGCGGACCGTCTTGCTCAGGTATTCATAAATCTCGTGACCAATGCGATCAAGTATTGTGACGCCGACACCCCGCGTCTGGACATCGCGGTGCGGCGCGAAGACAGCGAGGTGATCATCGCGTTCACCGACAATGGCAGCGGTATTCCGGCTGAGGCGCAAAATCTGGTGTTCGAGAAATTCGCGCGTCTGAACGCAGCGCAAGGCAGTGGCGCGGGCTTGGGCCTCGCGATCTGTCGCGAGATCGTCGCCCGGCTGGGTGGGGATATCCGCTATCTGTCGGAGGGCCGGGGGGGGCGGTTTGAAGTGCGCCTGAGCTTCACGTCCTCGCGCGAAGAAAATCAACGATTGTTGCCTGTATAAATGCACTGGTAACCATTTGCCGTTACCACCGGTAAAAGGACGCTCCAGTTGATGTACCGCCGCTTTGCTTCAGAGGTGGCGCTGCGCGGGGCCAGTGACAAGGGGGCCGGAGCGGCGATGAGCGCGGAGCAGATGACATCACTCATGCAGCGCAAGGCACGCACAGCACGCGATGCACAGGCCGCGCGGGCGATGTCGTTGGGCCGTGCCCTGCGTCTGGCCGCCGCCAAGCAGGCGGAACAGCTCATGGGGCTCGCGCTGAACGCGCTCGGGGTGATCCGGAAGAAAGTCGATGGAACTTCCGTGCGGGATCATTTGGCCCCGGAAACGCTGATTTTGCTGCTTGACGGGCCGAACTGTCAGGTGGGTGCGGCCATTCTCGATCCTGCCATCGTGACAGGCCTGATGCAGCAGCAGATTATGGGAAAGATCAAACCCGCCCCACCGCAGGGCGAACCCCGGCTTTTCACCGCTACAGACGCGGCGCTGTGCGCACCTTTTGTAGAGGCTTGGTTGGCCGCTGCCGCACTCTTGCCGGAGGAGGAGGCGGACTGCGATTTGCTCAAGGGATACCGGTTCGGGGTCTGGGCGAAGGAGCCTCGACAGGCACAGCTTGCTTTAGACGCGGCTGATTTCGAAGCTGTCGAAGTGATCTTCGACATGGCAGGCGGGGTATGCACCGGTAAATTTATTCTTTTGTTGCCGCATCCGGTGCAGGCTATAGCCGAAAGCGCGGTGGCGGATGAGGATGTGCCACAGGCCCGTGTGCGTGGTCTGACCCTTGGCGATACGGTGATGGACTTGCACGCTGATCTGACGATTGCGCTCACTCGGCTGAAAATGCCGCTGCAAACGGCGAGCGCGCTCAAAGTGGGCGATCTGCTCGATCTAAATCTGTCGAGCATGGCACAGGCGCTGATCCTGGACGGCAATGGCCGTGCCGTAAGCCGAGGCACCCTAGGGCAGATAGACGGTGTCCGCGCCGTTCAGGTGGAGCAGCGCAGTGCCACCCGCCATACCCAGCCACGCCGCCGCGTGACCGATCGCGAGGGGCTCGACCTACCGGACGTGACGCAGTCTTATTCTCAGGTTCAAGCGCCTGACTTCATGGATGCGATGGCGCAAGCCGTAGTGCCCAGCCTGTCGGACGTGGACATTTTTGGCGATCTGGATGATTTGCCGGAGTTGCCTGATCTCGAGAAGGCAGAATTAGCGGCAGATGCGCGAATGACTGACCTCAAAGGATCGGTGACTTCGCAGGAGGAGCCCGATCCGACTGCACGCCGGGCGCAGACTGAATGGTAGGCTATTGATGGCCTCTTGCTTTAGCGACCACGCGTAGGGTGCGACCCTTCAGCTGGAAAATTGACGCTACGGCGCGTGCTCTTCCAGATAGGGGCGCATGTTTTCCAGATCATAGCCGCCTGCGCGCGCGGCCGACAGAATATCATCCGCGGATTGCAGTCCGGCCTGTCCCAGCGCCCAAGCGATGCAACTGCGGGTCCCCGAGGCGCAATAGGCCAGTGTGACGCCATCCTGCTCCACGCCGATGCTGCGGTTGTGGGCGATAACCTCTTCGGTCATCGTTTGATGGGTCAAGGGCTGTACGGCGAAATCAAGTCCGGCCTCGCGCGCTGCAGTCTGCATTGCCGAAGCCCCGATGCTGGCAGGCACCTCTTCGTCCGGTCTGTTGCACAAGATCCGCGTGATGCCCGCATCTTTTAGCGCGGCCATCTGGTCCGGTGAAATTTGAGGGGCGACGAAGTAGCGGGGGGTGATCTGACGTATATCCATATGCCTTGATTACGCCGCCGGCGCGGGGCTGTCCAGCAGATGCAAGACGTGGCCGCCGTGCAGATCGCAATATTCATCGCAACAGAACGGAAAGCCATGCCGAAGGAGCGGAGTTGAGCGGGGTCGGGGCGGGGATATAAACAACCCTGGCTTTTGCAGTTTGGCACTGCGCCCGTTATCGGGCTGTGGGCGACACGCTGCAAAAAAAACTGTTCCCGAAACGAGCAGATTTTGAGAGATCAGCGACAGGCGGCACGGCCATGCCATAGCTGGAAATGGGTTGCCGATCCCGAACATCGACGCAGGGCTCTGTGCGCCGAACATTTTGGTACACCTAAGGATTTTATGTCTACCGATCAGACCAGACATGACCAAGCAGGCCGGGCGAGATTGCCTTTATGCACAACTTTCGTCTCGAGGTGCAGCGCCTCATTTCTCTGCCGGATGAGATGAGCTTTACCGCGGTGGCCTTCGCGGTGAGCTTTGAGATGCCGTAAGCTCAATGGCCGTAGTTCAGCTATTCGCGATTCAGAGTGGACTGATCATGTCCGCAATAGCCAAAGTGCGCAGAGCTTACGTAAAGGCGCGGCAAGAAAAGGGCGTGTCGGGAAGAGTGCCGGAGTGCAGTTGCTACAAGTCGTCCGGAATCACATCGACGCCGAAGACATGCACAGAGCCGTGCATCACATACAGGGCAGGTAGAAACTTGCAGGACCGGCACTCAATTTATGGAGGTTTCTAAGGCAGTTTGTCCTAGAGTTTGTTGATCGGCACCTTGAGCATGACCGTTCCGTTGTCCTCTGCGGCGGGCATCCTGCCGCCGCGCATGTTGATTTGCAGAGAAGGCAAAATGAGTTTCGGCACGGGCAGTCCGGCATCGCGGGCCTCGCGGAGCGCAACGAAATCCTCTATCGTGCGGCCGTCACCCACATGTACATTCGCCACTTTTTCCGCGGCAACGGTCGTCCCCCAAGCGAATTCATCACGATCGGGTGCTTTGTAGTCATGGCCCACGAAAATTCGGGTCGCATCGGGGAGGTCGAGGATGCGCTGGATCGAGCGATAGAGATCATTGGCAGAGCCTCCGGGGAAATCACAGCGTGCTGTGCCGAAATCGGGCATGAAAATCGTATCTCCGACAAAAGCCGCATCCCCGATCACGTAGGTCAGGCAGGCGGGTGTGTGGCCGGGGGTATGCATCACGTCAGCGCGCAATTGGCCAATGTGAAAGGTATCCCCCTCGCTGAAAAGCGCATCGAACTGAGAGCCGTCACGCTGGAAGTCAGGGCCCTCATTGAACATCTTTGCGAAGGTTCGCTGGACCGTGAGGATCTCGCTGCCGATGCCGATCTTGCCACCCAGATGTTCTTGCAGATAGGGCGCTGCGGAGAGGTGATCGGCGTGGACGTGGCTCTCCAGCACCCATTCGCAACGCAACCCGTGGAGCTTCACGAAAGCGATTATCCTGTCTGCCGAGGCGGTACTGGTGCGTCCAGCGGCCTGGTCGAAATCCAGAACTGAATCGATTATCGCACAGGCGCTGCCCTGCGGATCCTGCACGACATAGCTC
>JAGXHD010000050.1 GCA_024636395.1 Sulfitobacter sp. | reverse complement strand
GTCCCGCGAACACCAAATAGGTGCCCATGATCACGGCGGCCACATAGGTGCCCTGCTGGACGCCCTGCGACCAGAACGTGAGCACCGAAGCAAGCTTGCGCTGCTCTGAGGATTTGACCGCCGACAGGGTGGTCAGTTCGCTCCACAGCCGCTGCACGCGGTCCTCGCCGCGCTGGGTCTTGACGGTATCGAGCTCGAAGATCGCCTCGTGCAGCAGGCGAGAGGATTTGGCGGTCGCGCCCTGGGTTTCCTGCGTCAGGCGGATCATGCGCTTTTGCATGAAGAAGCCGGGCACCACCATGAGGATGCCTCCGATCACCAGCACAAAGACCACATTGCCCGCGATGGAAGCCACGAGGAACAGGAATACGAAGATGAACGGAATATCGGCGATGGTGCCGATCGTGGATGCAGTAAAAAATTCTCGCACCGAGCCAAATTCGCGCATGGATGAGAACAGATCCGACGGTGATTGCGGTCGCTTGTCGCTGCGCATCCCGAGGATGCGGGCCATCAGCGTTGCCTGCACCGAAAGCTCAATCTGGCGGCCTGCGCCATCCATCAGTTGGGCGCGGGCGATCTTTATGAAAGCCTCCATCAGCAGCGCCAGCACCGCACCGGCGGCCAGCACCCACAGCGTCGCTTCGGACTGGTGCGGGATCACGCGGTCGTAAACCTGCAACGAGAAAAGCGCCACGGCCACCGCCAGCAAGTTTGCGACGAAGGAGCCCAGCGCGACCTCACCCAACTGCCGCTTGAATTTGGCAAACTGACCCCAGAACCAATGCACGGGCTTCTGCGCGGTCTTGTGTACTTCCGCAACCTTCTCGATCGGCATCTGCGCGCGCAGGGTGAGACCCGAGAAGAAGGGGATGAAATCGGTCGCAGGCACCAGCGCGCGGTTATCGGGGCATGTCTTGTCATAGACCACCAGATCCTCGCGATCACGGCCCAGCACCAACAGTAACTGGCCGGAGGTCATATAGACCAGTGCGGGAAACGCCTGATGTTCAAGGCTGTTGCTGCGCAGCATTTCGGCGCTCAGGCCACTGCGGCGCAGCAGCGTGGTGATAATCTGTGCCTCGTCCTGCTCGGTCGCACCTGGCTTGAGCCTGCGCGCGAGGGCATCGGACAGGTCGGCCTGCGATACTTCCGTGCCCAGAACGCCCGCGTAGGTCGCGATGAGGGCGGCACGTGCGCGCAACTTGTCCTGAAACGTCGAGGTATTGCTGGCTTTGGGGACTTCGGGGGCGTCAAGGACATCGGCGGCGACGGCAGGTTTGAGGCGGCCAGCATTGCCGTTCACAATCGTCAGGGTAAAAGGTTTGCTCATATCGCGGATCCATCGGCCAACACGCCCAAAAGCTCGGCCATGGCCACCCGCAAGCGGATAGCGTCATATTTCAGGGTGACTTCGTTTTCCTGCTGGCGCGCGAATGTCTCGTAGACACCCACCACATCCATGACCTGCCGCTGGCCCGCATCATACTGCGCTTGAAACAGATCCAGGGTTTGCTTGGCCTGCACCGTGAGTGCTGTGGCTTCCGCCGCCTGCCGCTCCTTCGAGGCAATCTGGCCTTCGAAATTGCGCAGCTTGCGGTTGGCGTCCTCGGTCGCCTGCGCCACGCGGCGGCCTGCGGCTTCCTTCGTGGCCTCGATCGCCTGCAAACGGTCGCCGGTGCCAAGGCCCAACAAGTCATCCGTCTTGATCGTGAGGCCCGCCGAACCGCCCTGCCCCACGATGGCCCCGGCGCTCAGCCCGGGCAGCTGGCTCGCTCGGTCCACCTTGGCGGCGGCGATGGCGCGGATCTTCTCGGCCTCGGTCTGGGTGACGCTCAGCGGCTGCGCCATCCCCGCGCGCACCGGCAGCGCAGGTGTGCCACGCAAGGTGCTGAGATCGCCGATGGCCATGGCGTTCAACTCGGCAAACGCGGTTGCGGCGGCCTCAGAGGCGGCGGCTTGGCTGGCTTTGATTTCCATGAGTTTCTGACGCAGGATCAGCAGGTCGGAGCTGTCGGAGACACCGCCCTGCACGCGCTGCTGCATGATCCATTCGAAATGGCCGATGTCCTTCGCGCTCTGGCCCGCGAGGATAAATTTCTCGCGCGCTTCGGTGCCGCGGATATACAGATCGAGCCCAGTGCGCACACGCGTGTTCGTGTCGGCGGCCAGCGCCACGGCAGCGACCTCCACATCAGCGACGGCAAACTCGCGCTCGCCCTGCTTACGGCCATTGTCGTAGATCACCTGCTCAACGATGAGATTGGCCACGACCGAGCCGAGCGACGTGAGGCTGATGTTGGGACCGATGGAAGGCAGCCAGTTTTTTGACGCTGCACGTGCGCGCAATTGTGCGGCCCTTAGTTCACTTTCGGCGCTGCGCGAATTGGCGGCAAGAACGGCGGTCGCCACCTGACTATAGGCCGTGCCCGCAGGCAGCACGCTTCGGCGCGCGATCAATCCCTGTATAATGACGCTTTGAGCATTGATTTTCTCGGCGTGAGTCGGCTTGGCGTGGGCTGTGTTTCCGGTCATGCTCTGCATAGCCACGACATCCGCCGTGCCCGCATTGCCGCCCACATCCGACAAACATCCAGCCAGCGCGAGCGCACTTACGCACATCGCCGCCGTTTTTCGTCTACACTGCCCCATATCCTGCCCTTAACGTGCCGATATTTATATTTATTCTTATTATTATTTTTATGTGCTGGATGCGGCGGCGAAGTGTCACCGCCGCATCCCGTTTCCCGATCCCGTGGCGCCTAGATGGTGACGGTGATCTCGTTGTCGACATAGAGCAGGCCTTCCGCCCCCACCGAATAGACGTTGAACGTTTCGCCATCGATGGTCTGCTGATCCTGCGCCACACCGCCCTCGATGATCACGCGGTCGTCCGACGAGCCACGAATGGTCAGCGTGTTGGAGTTTGACGAGAGTGCCAGCAGGCTTGCCTCGTTGATCACCACACTAGCGGCTTCGGCGAAGTCGAGGTTGATATTTTCGATCTGGTAGTCGCCCAATGCCGCGTTGCCGAGGTTGATCGGGTTGGTCACCGCTTCATCGTTCAACACAAGATAGGTGCCGGACGTGTTGCCCGCCACATCGGTCGAGTTCACAATCAGATGCGAACCGTTGGGCACGTCCACATCGAATTCGAACTCCGTCTCACCGCGCCGGTTCAGGCCGCCCTCACCCTCCACCTCTGCGATCGTCCCGTCCGTGCGGACCTGAACAACACTTGCGGTATCAGACGACGGAGCACCGTTCTCCATCGTGGTCTCGATGGAAATGCCGCGAAATCCGCCGACACCCTGATCCACCGATGCGATGATCGGCCCGCCGGGCGCTGCGGTATCGATAGACAGCGTGTCCTCGATCACGGCGACGTTGCCTACATGGTCGCTCGCGACAACCCTGATGTCTGCCTCGTATTCGCCCATGCGGATATCCGCGGCAGGCACGACCAAAGACCAATTGCCCGCCGCATCGACCGTTGCGTCATAGGTGGTGTTGTCGAAGGTGACACGCACGCTAGAGCCTGCTTCCACGGTGCCGCCCAGCTCGATGCCCGCAGCCGCTTCCGCCGCGTTCACGATCTCGTCCGCACCAGCTGAATTGCTGGTCATGCCGAAGGGCACGACTTCGGTATCCACATCCACAGTCGCGGAGATGGTTTTGATGTTACCCGCAGCATCGGTCGCCGTAGCGCCGACATCGGCAGTATATGTGCCTGCGGCCAATGCCGCGCCATTGAACACCGCCGACCAGTTGCCTGCTGCGTCGATGACGGCATTGGCGGTCTGGCCTCCCAATGTGACGATCACCGAGGACGAGCCGATTTCGGTCGTGCCGGTCACCGTCACATTGCCATTCGCCTCGACGGCGCTGATGATGTTGTCGACCGCAATGTCATCCGCCGCGATGCCGAGGTTATCGACACGGGTATCGACCTCGACACTGTCCGTCGCCGAGCGGCTGTTGCCGTAGGGGTCCGTGGTAACGGCCGTGATTTCAGCGGTATAGACGGCCGCCGCGACGTCGCTTGCGGAGAAAAACGCTTCCCAGTTGCCGCTCGCATTCGTGACCACGTTGTGGCTCACGCCTTCCATTGTCACGGTGACCACGGCACCCGGATCGGCGGTGCCTGTCAGCACCACACCGTCGCTCGCCTCGGCTTGGTTGATGATGTCGTCGCCCTCGACCGGGGTGCTGCTGATCGTGAGAACGCCCGCTTCGGTATCGACGCGCACGGAGGTCGACGCGGTATCGACGTTGCCCGCTGCATCTGTGGCTGTCGCGGTCATTGTGGCGGTGTAGGTGCCGGCGGCCACGCTGCCTGCGGGGAAGGTCGCGGTCCAGCTGCCATTGGACGATACGACCGCTGTCGCGGTGGCACTGCCCAAAGCGACGGTTACGGCTGAGCCGGGTTCGGTCGTGCCAGAAACGACCAGAGGCTGTCCGGCCTCGGTCTCGTTGATGACGCCATCTGCGCCGCCGGTGGTGGAGGTGATGGAGAAGTCGCGCACCAGCGTGTCGACGACAAAGCTGCCGGAGGTGCTGGCGGCGTTGCCGAAGGTATCGGTCGCGACCACGGAAACCGTGCCGTCATATTCGCCGACAGCCAGCTGCGTGGACGTGAACGTGGAACTCCAGGTTCCTGCTTCCGTCGCTGTGACTGTCTGCGTCACGGTGCCGACGGTAATTGCGACGGATGCACCGGGCTGTGCCGTGCCGGTGAAGGCCACGCCGGCGGCATGCTCCAGCCCGTTGATCGTGCCATCGCCGCCAACTGTCGCCGTATCCACTGTCACTGTGGTTAACGTATCCACGACCAGCGTATCGGAATACGTGGCCGAGTTGCCGAAGCTGTCTGTCGCAACCGCTGAAATCGCAGTGGTATACTCGCCGCCCTCGAGCGAACCCGGCGTCCATGTCGCTGTCCAAGTGCCTGTGGAGGAGACGACGGTCGTCTGCGTGACACCCGCGATGGTGACCGCAAGTGTGGCTCCTGCCTCGCCCGTGCCTGTCAGGGTCACGCCTTCGGAGAAATCGACGCCGTTGAAAAAGTCGCCGGTCGATTCAGTGCCGGAGGAGAAGGTGATCTCAGGGGCGATCGTGTCGATCTCGAAGGAAGGACCATCGAGCACGGTCGAACCGCCTTCGGGGGTCGTAACGGTAACGACTGAATCGTAGACACCGTCCTCGGGGAAGTCATCGCCCTCGAAAACCGCCTCGAAATCGCCGTTAACGTCGATCACCGTAACAACAGTCTCGTCACCGACGACCACTGTGACCGTATCGCCGGGCTCACCGCCGCCTGTGATCGTCAGAACTTCTTCGCCGTCGTCACCGCCGATGGTCACGTTCGCATCAGCATCGTCTACGTAAGGGGCCGCAGGACCCTCAGACCCACCGCCGCCGCCTGCAAGACCGCCGATAACGGCCGCGCCGCCCAGACCCGCCGCAACTGCGGCACCGGCACCAAACACGCCACCGCCGCCCAGCATCGTGGCGCCCAGCATCGACACAGCCCCGTCACCATCCGCCAGAGGCACACCGGCCACTTCGGTATTCCCGAGGAAGATCAGCTCGTCAGAAGCGCTCCACTTACCCCACTCCGCTGTCGGGCCGTACTGTGCGTAGAGATTGCCCTGGCCTGCATCCACGAAGCTCACCTCGTTGAGGTAGCCGTCAGCGGAGACGAACAGGCGGTTCGCAGGGCCGCTCTCGTTAAAAAAGTTATTGATGGTGATCGTACGCCCGTCTTGCAGCGTTATCACGAGCGTATCGCCCGCCCGCACCTGGCTGGCAAAATCCGACTGCCGCGCGTTGATCGAAATTTCCTGGCCCGATCCGGCTAAGATTACCTGGTTGGACGCATCCGCAGACATGCTGCCACGCTGCAAGCCGCCCGCACTTTCGCGGACGACGAAATCAATCGTCTTCATTGTATGACCTACTCTACCTCGAAGCGCCTGCGTTCGGCAGGTCACTTAACTCTGATTATTTTTTTATGCTGCTACCTGGCCCGTTAAATCGCGCCATGATTTCACCTTATTGCGCGAAGTTGCACAGAGTTGTTTCAGAAAATCCAGATCTTTTTCCCCCATTGCGGTCTACAATTCTGGTAGGTGTGCGCCTGTTGCCACAGCGACGGCGAGATCTTGATACTGCTTGACCGATATTTATTCGAAGTAAGGTCACGATTTACGTTGCCGCCATAATTTGGCCACAAAGACAATTCCGTTGACTTCCCCCGCCCACAGACGGACCCTTTCCGGCATGAAAAACCCCCAGACCCAGCTTCACACCCTCGAGGAAGATCCCGACCACGGAATCACCCTTTCGGATGGCACTCGCCTCTCCGCCCGCCTTTGGCGCCCGACAGGCGCAGCGGATGATCCCGTTCCGCTCATTCTGGAGTTCCTGCCCTACCGCAAACGCGATGGCACCTGCGCGCGCGATGCGCTGACGCATCCCTATTTCGCCGCCAGCGGCTATGCATGTGCGCGGGTCGATATGCGCGGGAACGGAGACAGCCAGGGCCTGATGGCCGATGAATACACCGCGCAGGAGCTGGCCGACGCGGTCGAAGTGATCCATTGGGCGGCGGCGCAGCCGTGGTGCAACGGAAATGTGGGGATGATGGGGATCAGCTGGGGCGGGTTCAACGCGCTTCAGGTCGCAGCACTCGCCCCCGCACCCCTCAAGGCGATCATCACTCTGTGCTCAACCGTGGACCGCTTTGCCGATGATATCCACTACAAAGGCGGCTGCCTGCTGGGCGAAAATCTCGGCTGGGGGGCGACCATGTGGAGCTATTCCAGCCGCGCGCCCGATCCCGCACTGCGCAGCGACTGGCGCGAGATGTGGCTCGAGCGATTAGAGAATGAACCTTTCCTCCCCTCCGTCTGGCTGCGCCACCAGCGCCGCGATACCTATTGGCAGCACGGGTCGGTATGCGAGGACTATAGTGCGATAGAGGCGAAGGTGCTGGCCGTCGGCGGCTGGGGCGACGCGTATAAGAACGCTGTGCCGCAGCTGGTGGAGGCGCTGGACGGAGCCAAAGGTATCGTGGGGCCCTGGGTTCACAAGTATCCCCATTTCGCCGTACCGGAGCCGCGCATCGGCTTCTTGCAGGAGGCCCTGCGCTGGTGGGACCGCTGGCTAAAAGGAACCCGGACCGGCGTCGAGGACGATCCCGATTACCGCGCCTATCTGATGGACGGCGTGCGCCCCGCCGCATGGTACACCGCGCGCCCGGGCCGCTGGATCGCGGAGGCACGGGGGGCGACCCGCCATCTTCCCGTGCAAACCCTGCATTTGGGCGATGGTGGCGTCCTCGGCACTGCCCCCGGCACGGTGGAGACCACTGTCGCCTCTCCCGCGCACTGCGGCACCGCATCGGGCGAGTATTGTGCGATTTGGCTGGGACCGGAAATGCCCGGCGACCAACGCGCCGACGATGCCCTCTCCGCCACCTTCACCTCCGCCGCACTTGACGCCGACATGGATCTCGTCGGTGCGCCGCGCATCACGCTGTCGCTGGCCTGCGACAAACCACAGGGCCAGATCGCCGTGCGCCTCAATCACATTCACCCCGACGGCGCAGCCACCCGCATCACCTACGGCGTGCTGAACCTCACGCACCGCAGCGGCTCCGCCAACCCGCACCCCATGACACCGGGTGCGGCCGAGGAGGTTACGCTCGATCTAGATCACATCGCGTACCGCGTGCCTGCGGGGCACCGCATCCGTGTGTCCATCTCGACCGCCTACTGGCCGCTGCTCTGGCCCGCACCACAGGCCGCTGCCATTACCCTGAAGCAGGGAAGCATCAACCTGCCCCAGCGCCCCAGCGGCGTCGCGGACGAGACAAGCTTTGCCGCGCCGCAGGCCGCGGCACCTTGGCGCACCGAAGAGCTACGCGCCGAAAATCACATCCGCCGTCAGGAGACTGATATGGTCAGCGGCCTCCAGTCGCTGGTGATCGAGGATGATTTCGGCAAAAGGCGCGATTGCGACCACGGATTGATCACAGGCTCATCGGCCCGCGAGCGTTGGGATATCCACCCCGATGATCCCCTGTCTGCGCGCGGCACCTGTGATTGGGAGACCGAGCTGGAGCGCGGCGACATTCATCTGCGCACCCGTGCCCGCTGTGCGATGTGGTCGGATGCCACGACCTTCTATCTCAGCGCGAAAATCGAGGCATGGGAAAATGGAACGCTCGTCTACGCCCGTGACGAAACCGATGCAATCCCGCGCGATCACCTGTAACACGGCTGACATAAACGCAGGGCATTAACCCTTGCGACACAGTCAGAAATGCGCAACCTTTGCGCATCACTTAAAACAAGCGCGCGCATAAGACGCGCGATTCCAATTGGGAGAACCAGATAATGAACGATCAACTCAGAACGCTGAGCACTAGGGTAACCGAGGGTCTGATGACCCGCCGTGAATTCGTCTCGCGCGCCGCTGCCCTCGGCGTGACGGCCGCTGCGGCCAATTCGATGTTGAGCACTGCCGCACAGGCGCAGGACGCAACGCCCGTCGCGGGCGGCACTTTCAGGATGGGACTGGCGGGTGGTGAAAGCACCAACACGCAGGATCCAGCCCTCTGGGCCTCGCAGGTCCCGCTGGCCATCGGCCGCCTATGGGGCGAGTCGCTGGTGCGCGAGACTCCCGAAGGTGGTCTCGACGGCCTTGTCGCTGAAAGCTGGGAAGGCTCAGAGGATGCCAAAGTCTGGCGCTTCAAGATCCGCGAAGGCATCACTTTCTCCAACGGCCAGCCCGTCACATCGCAGGACGTTCTGCGCACGATGGAGCGGCACTCAAACGAAGAGTCGAAGTCCGGCGCGCTCGGCATCGTCAAGGACATCCAGAGCATGCGCACGGATGGCGACGACATCTTCGAGGTCACCCTCGGTGTCGGCAATGCCGACCTGCCTTTCCTGATGGCCGATTATCATCTGATGATCCAGCCTGACGGCGGCTATGGTGCGGAAACCGCAGCAATCGGCACCGGTGCTTACATCATGGAAGATTTCGAGCCCGGCGTGCGCGCGACAGCGACACGGCGTCCAGATTACTGGGGCGGCGATCAGACACAGACAGCCCATTACGACCGGATCGAGATTGTCGTGCTCAACGATGCGACCGCACGCACGGCCGCTTTGCAGTCAGGTCAGGTCGACAGCGTAAACTCCGTCGATCCAAAGATCGCACGCCTGCTGGACCGCGCGCCCAACCTCACCGTGCGCAACGTCTCGGGCCGGGGCCACTACGTATTCATCGCCCACATCGACTCAGCGCCCTTCGACAACAATGATCTGCGTCTCGCGCTGAAATACGCCTGCAACCGCCAGGAGCTGGTCGACAAGATCCTTCAGGGCTATGGCAGCGTGGGCAATGATTTCCCGATCAACGCCGCCTACCCGCTCTTTGACGAGACGATCCCGCAGCGTGAATTCAGCATCGAGAAAGCCGCCGAGCACTACAAGAAATCCGGCCACGACGGCAGCCCAATCATCTTGCGCACCGCCGATGGTGCCTTCTCGGGTGCTGTCGATGCCGCGGCGCTCTACCAGCAGTCCTGCGAAGCCGCGGGCATTCCGCTGGAGATCAAGCGCGAGCCCAATGATGGCTATTGGTCCGAAGTCTGGAACGTCCAGCCCTTCTGCTGCTCCTACTGGGGCGGCCGCCCTGTGCAGGACCAGATGTATACCACAGCCTATTCCTCCGATGCGGACTGGAACGACACCCGCTGGAAGCGCCCCGAATTCGACGCGATGCTGATCGAGGCACGCGCCGAGCAGGACGAAGCTAGGCGCAAAGAGATCTACTCCAACATGGGCCGTATGCTGAACGAGGAAGGCGGTGTCATCCTGCCGATGTTCAACGACTTCATCGATGCGGCCTCCAACGAAGTGCTCGGATATACCGTCGATCCCAACAGCCCGCTGATGAACTACTACGCGTTCAAGCACACGTGGAAAGCGGCGTAACTTCGTGCACCCTATCGTAAAATTGGTTGCCCAGCGTCTCGCGCTGGGCATCCTGCTGCTGCTGGCGGCCTCCATTCTAATCTTTGGCGGCACGACCATGCTGCCGGGTGATGTGGCCCAACAGATTCTTGGACAAGGCGCCACACCCACCGCGCTCGCAAACCTGCGCGCCGAGCTTGGCCTGAATGATCCCCCCGTCACCCGCTATCTGAGCTGGCTGGGCGGCATTTTGCAGGGCGATCTGGGCACCGCACTGACCAATGGCCGCGACATCGCCGACAGCATCGGCGGACGGCTCAAGAATACCATGTTCCTCGCCTTCTGGGCGGCCGTAATCTCGGTCCCGTTGGCGATATTCCTCGGCCTGCTCGCCGTCCGCTACAAGGACCGCTGGCCCGACAAGCTTATCTCCGGCGTCACACTTACGACCATCTCCATCCCCGAATTCATGATCGGCTATATTCTGATGTTCGTTCTGGCAATCCAGCTGCCCTTATGGATCGGCAGTTGGGATTTCCTAGGGAGTGGTATCCAAGGGTGGCTGCTCACCAATCTTCGTTTCTCCTCGGTGGCCCTGATCAATGACGGCATGTCGTTAGTCGACAAGCTCAAGGCAATCACCCTGCCCGTGATCGTGCTCACGCTTGTGGTGCTCGCGCATATGATGCGCATGACCCGCGCCGCGATCCTCAATGTGATGCAATCGGCTTATATCGAGACAGCCGAGCTGAAAGGGCTGCGTCTGTTGACCGTGATCCGCAAACACGCCTTTCCCAACGCCGTGGCCCCCATCGTGAACGTAGTCATGATCAACATGGCGTATCTGGTGGTTGGCGTTGTGGTGGTCGAGGTGGTCTTTGCCTATCCCGGTATGGGACAATATCTAGTGGATCATGTGGCCAAGCGCGATGTGCCGGTGGTGCAGGCCTGCGGTCTGATCTTTGCAGCCGTCTATATCGGATTGAACCTTGTGGCGGATATCGTGTCGATTGTGACCAATCCGAGACTGAGGCATCCAAAGTGAGTTTTTGTGCCGAACAATTCACGCTGCGTGAGCAAACGTTCTTGAAAGGCAAAAGCGCCGGAAAACGCCCGGTCCAGAACCAAGCCCTTCACCCCCACCTGTCAAATGTGAGGGCCAATACATGATCCGCATCCCCCCCGCCGCTCTGGTCGGCCTGTTCTTCACCACTCTATTTTTCTTCTGCGCCATTTTCGCGCCTTTCATCGCCCCCTACGGCATGGCAGAAGTCGTAGGCGATGTCTGGGAGCCGTCGTCGTCGGAGTTCCTGCTGGGCACCGATAGCATCGGCCGCGATCTGCTGAGTCGGATGATCTACGGCGGGCGTACCACGATCTTCATCGCCACCGCCGCCACGATCCTGAGTTTTGTGACAGGCGCCACGCTAGGCTTTTTCGCCGCTGTTTCGGGTGGCTGGGTTGATCAGGCGCTGAGCCGCTTCATCGATCTGATCATGTCGATTCCCTCGCTGATCTTTGCGCTGGTGGTGCTCTCGGTCATGCCAACCACGATTTTGACGCTCATCGTACTGATGGGTCTGTTGGACAGCACCCGGGTGTTCCGCCTCGCACGCGCGGTCGCGGTTGATATCACCGTGATGGACTACGTCGAGGCGGCGCGTCTTCGCGGCGAGAAGATCGGCTGGATCATCTTTCGCGAAACCCTGCCCAACGCGCTCTCGCCATTGGTGGCGGAAATGGGCCTGCGTTTCATCTTCATGGTGCTATTCGTCTCCACCCTGTCGTTCCTCGGCCTCGGGGTGCAACCACCACAGGCCGATTGGGGCGGGATCGTCAAAGAGAACAAGGAAGGCATCAACTACGGTATTCAGGCGGCGCTCTATCCGGCCTATGCCATTGCTGCCCTGTGCATTTCGATCAACCTTGTGGCGGACTGGATCCTAAGCCGCACCACCTCCCTGAAAGGCGGCCGCGGATGACCGAACCCCTGCTCAAAGTGCGCGGCCTCAAAATCGGCGCGACGATCTATCCACCCGGCGAGAAATCGCGCCACATCGACATCGTGCACGGCGTCGATTTCGATCTGGAGCCGGGCAAGGTCCTGGGGCTGATCGGTGAATCCGGAGCCGGCAAATCTACCATCGGTCTGGCGGCCATGGCCTACGGGCGCGGCGGGGTCGAGCTCACGGGTGGCGAGGTCTGGGTCAACGGGCGCGATGTGTTGCAATCGGGTATGGGTGATAAACGGCGTTTGCGTGGCGCGGAAGTTACCTATGTCAGCCAATCCGCCGCCGCCTCATTCAATCCGGCCAAGCGGATCATGGAGCAGGTGATAGAAGCCGCCATAGGCCAGGGAAAATTCTCGAAAAAGGAGGCGGAGAAACGAGCCGTTGTCCTGTTTGAAAAGCTTGGCCTGCCCGATCCCGAAACTATCGGATCACGCTATCCGCATCAGGTCTCCGGTGGACAACTCCAACGCTGCATGACCGCTCTCGCACTGTGCCCCCAGCCCGATCTGGTGGTGTTCGACGAGCCCACAACCGCCCTCGACGTGACCACGCAGATCGACGTGCTGGCGGCCATCAAGGACGCGATCCGCGATACCGGCGTGGCCGCGCTCTACATCACACACGATCTTGCTGTCGTCGCGCAGGTCAGCGATCACATCATGGTGCTACAACAGGGGTCCATGGTCGAATACGGCACCACGGATCAGATCATCAACCACCCGCGCGAGGCCTACACGCAAGCGCTCGTCTCCGTGCGGTCGATCAAGCACGAGGAAAAGGCGCCCACCGAGACACCGCTGCTGCGCACCCAAGGTATTACCGCGCGCTACCGGGGCACCAACTTCGACGTTCTCAAGAACATCAACGTAGGGATCCATCCAGGTCAGACGCTCGCTGTCGTGGGCGAGAGCGGCTCCGGCAAATCGACACTTGCACGTGTGATCACCGGGCTGTTGCCGCCCTCCAGCGGTGAGATCACCTTCGAAGGGCGCACGCTGACACCGGATCTGGCGACCCGCCCGCTCGATGATCTGCGAGAGCTCC
The DNA here is from genome assembly GCA_024636395.1 of Sulfitobacter sp. Taxonomy (GTDB): domain Bacteria; phylum Pseudomonadota; class Alphaproteobacteria; order Rhodobacterales; family Rhodobacteraceae; genus JAGXHD01. The sequence continues at coordinate 8,406 of JAGXHD010000050.1, read as the reverse complement.
AGATGATCTATCAGATGGCCGACACCGCGATGAGCCCGCGCCAGACAGTGGGCACCATCATTGGCCGTCCGCTTGAATTCTATTTCGGCCTCAAAGGCAAAGAAAAGCAGACCCGTATCCAGGAGCTGCTCGATGAAATCGAGCTCGGTGAGGGATTTCAGGACCGCTACCCCGCCGAGCTGTCAGGCGGGCAAAAACAACGCGTGTGCATCGCCCGCGCGCTGGCCGCCAAGCCCAAGCTCATCATCTGCGACGAGGTGACGAGCGCGCTGGATCCGCTGGTGGCCGACGGCATCCTCAAGCTGCTGCTCAATCTGCAGAAGGTCGAGGATGTGGCCTATCTCTTTATCACCCATGATCTGGCAACGGTCAAAGCCATCGCTGACAGCATCGCGGTCATGTACCGCGGCGAAGTGGTCCGGTACGGGCCCAAATCACAGGTGCTGTCGCCACCTTTCGACGATTATACTGATCTGCTCCTGAGCTCTGTGCCGGAAATGAAGATCGGCTGGCTGGAAGAAACGATTGCGAACCGGAAGATGGAGAGTGCGGGCAACTGAGCCGCATGCGTTACGCCCTGAGGTGAACGAGTGGCTCGAATCCGCCCCAGATCATGCGCATCCCGTCGAAAGGCATCTCCGGCAGATCCATGCTGCGGGGGTCGGCCATCATCGCATCCATGCCCTTATCCGCCGTTTCCCTGTCAGGCCATTCCATCCACGAAAAGACAACAGTCTCTTCATCCTCCAGTTTGACCGCCATGGGAAACGACGTAACCTTACCCATCGGCACATCGACACCCCAGTTGTCAAAACTACCAAGGCAGCCGTGATCCTTCACAATCTCCCACATCTTTTGCGCCATCTCGACATAAGCTTGCTTGTTCGCGCTGGGAACCGCCAGCACTGCACCAGTGTAGTACGACATGGTGTATCTCCTTCGCTGTTTCAGGCCGCCACGCCGGACGGTCGGCTGAAAGACTAGCATGGATTGACCGCGCGCACTATTTGCGCGCGGCGCGTGTTGGCTTGCTCCGCAGCCCACGCTACGGTCTGCACGAACTGCACCGGAGGCTTTCATGCGAACCAAACTTCTCCTAATTATACTCGACGGTGTTCCCTACCGCAATTTTCGCCGCCTGTTCGGCAATCTCGAAGGCTGGGTCGACAGCGGCGATGCACGCGTGTGGAAGATCCGCTCGGTGCTGCCCTCTATCTCCGCCTCCTGCTACGCTTCGATCCACACTGGCGTTGCTCCGGCCGAGCATGGCTGTACCGGCAACGGCAATGTGTTCCGTCTCAGCCAGCCAGATGTATTCAGCCAGGTCCGCGCGCAAGGCGGTGTCACAGGTGCCGTGGCACACAGCTTTTGGTCGGAGTTTTTCAATCGTCACCCCTTCGATTACGTGCGTGATATCGAATACGACGAGGCCGACAGCTCCACGATCAATCATGGTCGCTTCCACACCATGACAGGCTACGGGCACCGCAACCAGATGACGCCCTCGGACGTTGATCTGTTTGCCACGCTGACCAATCTGTGTCTGCGCTTCGGCCTCGATTACGGGATGCTGCACACCTGTACGCTCGACAGCATGGGCCACCGTTTCTTCCACGACTGTCAGGAGATGGACCACGCGTGCTTCCTGATGGACGAGATGCTGGCGCCCTTCATCCCGAAATGGCGCGCGGCGGGGTACGAGGTGATCGTCACTGCGGATCACGGTCAGGACGCGCGTGGCCATCACGGCGGGCGCGATCCGCTTCAACAGGAGTCGGCACTCTACTACTTCGGCGGTGCTGAGGGCCCGGAGGCGGATACGGTCATCGACCAGCTTCAGCTCGCGCCAACGATCCTCAGCCGCCTGGGCGCGCCAGTGCCCCCTACAATGAAGGCAGGCAGCTTCCTCAGCTAGTGTAGGGCCATGCCCCTTTGGCCAGTGCCTCAACCGCGCTGGTCACACGGTCGAAAAATGCGGCGGCGCGCACACTCATGTGGCGCGCCCGCAGGCATCCATGCACAAGCCCCGCCTCCTCGAACCAGACCGCGCGGCCACCCGCCGCCAAGATGGCATCGCGGTACGCACCCCCATCGCTCGACAGCGGATCGCACTGTGCGGTGACGATCACCGTGGGCGGCAGACCGGAAAAGTCGTTATCATGCAACGAGGCATAGCGCGGATCACCGACGGGCACGGGCGCCCCGCCCATCCTGATCGTCTGGTAAAACTCCATATCACGGGTGGTCAACTCCGGCGCATTAGCATGCTCGACGTAGCTCCCTGTGCTGCGGTCGCCGCCCAAGCCGGGATAGACCAACACTTGGCCTGCAACCCGCCCCCGCGCGCGATGCGTTACCGCCGCTGCCAAATTGCCTCCCGCACTGTCGCCCACCATTAACACGGAGCCGGGAAAGGCCGCGGCAATGGCATCGAAGGCTGCTACGGCATCCTCGTAGCACCCGGGAAAGACCGTCTCGGGCGCCAGCCTGTAATCGATCGAGATCACGCGCACGCCCGCGCGCGCGCAAATCTCGGAACAAACATCGTCATGGCTGTGCAACCCGCCCACCACAAACCCGCCGCCGTGGTAATAGATCACCGTGGCAGTGGTCGACATACCCTCGTAGCGTCGACAGGGGATGCTACCATGTGCTTCGTCATGCGCGACGACGCCTTCGGGGTAGCCCGCGTGAAACTCGGCACACATCGCATCATACACCGCGCGTTGCTCCGTAATCGTCAGATTGACCGCATCGGGGGGATAAAACGCGGCCCCCCGTGCGATGTAAGCCCGCACCTCGTCATCGAGGAGCAGGCTGTAATCAGGCGGGCTCAAGCAGCTTCCCAGGGTGTGATGAATCCGCCGAGCACATCGCCAACCGCTGCATCCTGCGCGCCGTTCATCGCGATCATAGCGACCAGTCCGCGCTTTTTATCGTCGATCACATGATCGACACGCGCCGCGACATCAGCCTTTTCAAGAGCCGCATCAAACACGCGGGTGATCGCCATGCGCCTCAGATCGGGCTTGAAGATCTTGCCCACAGCGGTTTTCGGCAGCTCGTCCATGATGGTGATGTTCTTGGGCTGTGCCGCCCGCTCATGCACCTTTTCGGTGGCGAAAGCCATGAGTTCTTCAGCGGTGACAGCCGCACCGCCGACCAGTTCGACAAAGGCGCAAGGCACTTCGCCCGCATGCAGATCGGGCTGGCCGATGGCACCGGCAAAGGCGACGGCCTCATGGGCCAGCAGCGCCTCCTCGATCTCCGCCGGGTCGATGTTGTGACCCCCGCGAATGATCAGGTCTTTGGCGCGGCCCGTGATCCAGATATAGCCGTCCGCGTCCTTGCGCCCCAGATCACCTGTGCGCAGGTATTTGTCGTAGTAGTAGAGATCCTTGTTCTTGTCGGCTTCCGTGTAGGTGTGGCCCGGAAATACACCGGGATTGGAGACGCAGATCTCGCCGATTTCGTCCACCTCGGCGTCGATGGGACCATCCGCCGTACCCTTGACGATCCGAACTTTGGTATAGGGGAATTCTACCCCGATGGAGCCTACCTTGCGCAGGCCTTCGGTCGGATTACCGGAGACCAGAACGGTCGCTTCCGTAAGGCCATATCCTTCGACGATGGTAATGCCAGTGGCTTTCTCGAACCGCTTGAACAGCTCCAGCGGCAGCGGCGCAGAGCCAGAAAAGGCGGTCTTTACCGTCGAGAGGTCCGCATCGATCGGGCGCTGCATCTTGGCGGCGATTGCCGTAGGCACGGTGATGATGAACGTGACCTTCCATCGCTCGCACAGCTTCCAGAAGTTGTCGAACACGCCCTCGCCGCGGTAGCCCTGCGGCGTAGGCAGAACGATATGCGCGCCAGAATGGACACAGCCCATGAACACCGCATGCACGGCCATAACGTGGAAAAACGGCAGCGGGCACATGGCAACGTCGTTTTCGGTATAGAGCAGGCGGGCGCCGGTCCAGCCGTTGTAGATCAGGCCGGAGTATTTGTGCTGGGCGACCTTCGGCATGCCTGTGGTCCCGCCGGTGTGGAAGTAGCAGCAGACGCGGTCCTCCTGTGGGTCCTCGAATTGCAGGGTCTTTGGCTGCTTGTCCATCTCGGTGTTGAAATTTTTGTACGTCGCCTGATTTTGCTTGCTGCGCTTCGGGCGGATCAGCGGGACGATGACCTTTTTGAGACCCGTGAGATAGCGTAGCAGATCCACTTCCAGCACGGTCTTGACGTTCGGCGCGAGCGCTACTGCCGCGGCGGTCTTGTCGGCCACATCGGTTTTTGGGAACGGACGCAGCGTGACGACGACAGTCGCGTTCGTTTCGCGCAGGATCGCCCCGATCTGTTCGGCGTCCAGCAGCGGATTGATCGGGTTCACGATCCCGGCGATGGCCCCGCCCAACAGCGCAATCGCCGTCTCGTTGGTATTTGGCAGAACGTAGGCCACCACATCCGATGGCCCGATGCCGAGCGAGCGGAACAGATTGGCCGCCTGCACAGATTTATCGTGCAACATCTTCCAGGTCAGCGTTTCAGCGTGATCCGTTGGGCCGGAAAACAGCTGATAGCTGATGGCATTATTATTGGGGAATTTCGATGTGGTGCTGGCCAGCATACCGTAGAGCGTCTTGTGCAGATCGCGGTCTTCCCAGGCGCTCTCCGCTTCGATGCGGGTGCGGTCCTCGATTCCAGAATATCCCAATTGTCTTCCTCCCCTGTGCCGACCATTTTTGGCCCGTGCGTTATTTATGCGCAGACGATGACGCGCTTGCAGGAGGATTTCAAGCGAAGGGTGATATCAGACGCAGCGTCATCCGTGCGATTGCTATTGCGCGCAGGGGCGCTGATGCGCGCGGCCGCCCGGTCCTGATAGGGAGGCCGCGCAAATGGTATTTAACGATATCAAACAGCCGGAATACGCAGTACCTGACCGGGGTAGATTTTGTCGGGGTGGCTCAGCATCGGTTTGTTGGCCTCGAAGATCTTCTCGTAATGCGCGCCGTTCCCGAGTGTCTTGGCGGAAACCGCCCAGAGGGTATCGCCCTTCTCGACGGTGTGGAACACAGGCTCGCCCTCGCCGCCGGTCACGTCATCCTCGACCTGGGCCACGCCCTCGACGTTGCCTACCGCCAGAATGACCTTCTCGCGCATTTCCTGCGAAGCAGCCTTGCCGGTTACCTTGACCTTGTCGCCTTCCACGGTGATGTCGAGACCCTCGGTATCGAGGCCCAGCTCCATCAGCTCGTCCTGAAGTGCCGCGCCAGAAACATCCGGCGCATCATCGCTGCCGAACACTTTCTTGCCCTCACCTTTTACGAAACTCCACAAACCCATTTGATTTCTCCCTGAATATTACGCTGCGTGTTTGAGTGTTCTACCCGGCGACACGTCAGCACAAGAGAAAGTTACTCCGCCGCAATACCATCGGTAAACTGGAGACGCGCGAGCCGCGCGTAGAGCCCGCCCTTGGCCACCAGATCATCATGGGTGCCTGTGTCCACGATGCGCCCGGCTTCGAGCACCACGATCCGGTCGGCTTTCTTCACCGTGGCCAGACGGTGTGCCACGATCAGCGTGGTCCGCCCCGCGCTCAGCTCTTCCACGGCGGCCTGCACCGCATGTTCGCTCTCAGCATCCAGCGCGCTTGTCGCCTCGTCGAGCAGCAGCACGGGAGCCGCACGCAGGATCGCCCGGGCGATCGCGATGCGCTGCTTTTGCCCGCCAGAGAGCATGACACCGCGCTCGCCCAGGTAGCTGTCGTAGCCCTCCGGCAACGCTGCGATGAACTCATGGGCAGCGGCGGCGCGGGCCGCGCTTTCGATTTCGGTGTCCGACGCTTCAGGCCGTCCGAAGCGGATATTTTCCCGTGCAGAAGCTGCAAAAATTACGGGATCCTGCGGGACCAGAGCAATCTCGCGGCGGAACGCATCACGCGCGAGATCGCGCAGATCAATACCGTCAAATGTGATCTGCCCCGATTGGGGATCGTAAAACCGCAAGATCATCTGGATGATTGTCGTCTTGCCCGCGCCCGACGGACCCACGAAAGCCACCGTTTCACCCGGCTTGATCTCGAGGCTGATACCGTCCAGCGCGGCGACCTCGGGCCGCGCGGGATAGCGGAAACTCACGTTCTCGAAGCGGATATGGCCTTTTACCGGTGCAGACAAGATACGCGCAGCGGCGGGATCGTTTACAGGATCCTGCGTCTCCAGCAGATCCACCAGACGCTCGGTCGCGCCCGCCGCGCGTTGCAGCTCCGACCAGATCTCCGACAGGGCAGCCACGGCACCGGCGACCATCACCGCATAGATCACGAATTGCACCAGCATGCCCACGGTCATCACATCCGCACTCACATCGCGTGCGCCGATCCACAACACGCCGACCACACCGGAAAACACGAGGAAAATCACAATCGTCGTCAGATAGGCACGTGTCAGGATCCGGCGGCGGGCAGCGTCAAAAGAACTTTCCGTCATCTGCGCGAACTGCGCACGGCTGGCCGCTTCATGGGTGAAGGCCTGCACCGTCTGAACGGCGGTCAGGCTCTCGGAGGCGTTGCCCGACGAGGCGGCGATCCAATCCTGATTCTCGCGGCTGAGCACGCGCAGGCGACGGCCCAGCAGAAGGATCGGGATGATCACCAGCGGCACGATCAGCAGAACCAGCCCCGCGAGTTTGGCCGAGGTAAGCAGCATCAGGATCAGCCCGCCGATAAAGGTCAGCAAGTTTCGCAGCGCGATGGAAATCGACGATCCGATAACGCTCAAGATGAGCGTCGTATCGGTCGTGATCCGGCTCAGCACCTCGCCTGTCATGATGTTTTCATAAAACACCGGGCTCATGGAAATCACCCGGTCGAACGTCGCCTTACGAATGTCGGCGACCACCCGCTCCCCCAGCCGCGTCACGAGGGCATAGCGCAGCGCGGAGCCCACAGCGAGAAGTCCAGCGATCACCAGAGCCGCAATGAAATATTGGTCCAGCAGGTCCGCCTCACCGGTATCGAATGTATCGACCACGCGGCGCACCGCAAGCGGTAGCGCGAGGGAGATCATCGCCGTGGCCACAAGTGCGGTAACGGCGCCTGCCATGAGCAAACGGTAAGGACGCAGGAACGGCAGTAGCGCCCCTAACGCGCCGATCTTGCGGGACCGTGCGCGCTCTTCTGTGGCTGCGGGGGGAGCCGTCGTAATATCCGCCATGCGCTGTCCTTTGGTCAAACCGTGCAGCGCTTATTGGCGCGCCGCAATGCCGGGGTCAAGCGTTGCGCTGTCGCAGGCCATCGTGGAGCTGGGAAAAATTGAGCGGGCGGAGGGAAGCGAACCCTCATCTTCAGTTTGGAAAGCTGGCTTCCAAAATCTGATTAATCATTTAACTTCAGGTAGTTAAATATTATCTATTTTTGATTTTGTAGGTAATCTGTCGGAAGTGAATTTCTGGAGCGGGCGGAGGGAATCGAACCCTCATCTTCAGTTTGGAAAACTGAGGTCTTAACCATTACACAACGCCCGCTCGGCGTGATAAGTCGTATTTCATGCTCGCTCAGAGGTCAAGTATGTGCTGAACAAAGGGAGAGGAATTTCGATGCGTAAACCGAATGCTGTTATCATAGGCGTAGGGGACGGACTGTCCGCTGCGTTGGCGCGAAACCTTATGGCAGATTATTCCTTGACGCTTGCCGCACGCAGCGCGGACAAGATGCAGTCTCTTGCTGACGAAGCCGGGGCGCGAACGGTTCTTTTGGATGCTACGGATGAAAACGCTGTTGCGGCCGTGTTCGATGATCTGCTGGAAGCTCCGAGGGTCGCCATCTATAACCCGTCTGCGCGTGTTCGCGGACCAATCACCGACCTATCCGCCGAGGACGTGCGTCGAGCTATCGATGTTACCGCCATCGGCGCTTTCCTTACCGGCAAACACGCCGCAAAGCGTATGCTTGAGGCAGAGGCCATTGACGGGAAGAAAGGGACCATTCTGTTCACTGGAGCATCGGCAGGCGTCAAAGGCTTCCCGCAATCTGCACCTTTTGCCATGGGAAAGTTTGCCCAGCGCGGCTTGGCCGAAAGCATGGCACGCGAACTGCACCCACAAGGGGTCCATGTCGCTTGGATCGACATCGATGGTGGCATACTCAACCCGGGCCGCACCGAACCGGATGACAAGCCCGGGTCTATGCTCAGGCCCGAGGCGATTGCCCACACCTACCGCCATCTGATTGAGCAGGACCGCAGTGCCTGGACAAATGAAGTTGTCGTGCGCCCTTGGGTCGAACGGTTTTAGAGGGCCTGCAAATACTGGACTGACATGATGCTCACCGATGACGAACTTGATCAATTGGATACGCTGCTGCTCACGCTACTGCTCTCCCAGAGCAGTGAGGATGGCATGCTC
>JAGXHD010000001.1 GCA_024636395.1 Sulfitobacter sp. | reverse complement strand
GTACGAAACGGTACATGAACTGCTCCGCCGAGAGATAAAGCACGTTCAGCTCTGGCTTGCGCGCCCGCAATTCCTGGGCGATGGCGTGCATTAGGTGGGTTTTTCCGAGGCCGACACCGCCGTAGAGGAATAGCGGATTGAATGTCACCGGCCCGCCTTCGGCAACGCGGCGTGCGGCAGCATGGGCCAACTCGTTGGGCTTGCCGACCACAAATGTATCGAAGGAAAACCGCCGCTCCAGTGGCGCGGTATAGGCAGATGCGCCGCTCGCCGGGCCGGGCGTATCGCGCCGTGGCGTCGCTACAGCATCCGTCTGGCGGGTGGCCGATTTCGGTTGGGTGTTTGCCACCTCGAACTTCAGGCGGGATACCGTTTCATCGAACACCCGCATCTCGTGCACGATCAGATCGGCAAAATTCTGCGATACGTAATTTCCGAAGAAATTGGTTGGCACATTCAAGGTCGCGATTCCGTCACTCGTTTGTCCCAACATCAGAGGATCAATCCAGGTGGTGAAGTTGTTCTGCCCCACGGTTTTTAACAACCGTTGTTTTACGCTGCCCCATTCGTCCCGTGTCATGCTTTTCCTACCATCATCACCTATGCCGCCCCCTGCGACAACCACTTGAACAACCCGAAAGACATAGCAAGGCCGTTCCGGTCCCAACAGAAACCGGCCTTGTCCTTCGGACTGTAACTTTTAACGCACATCCCGGGGTACATTCTGCACCGCAAAGGATGGACGAAACCGCAAAAATATCAGTGACAGGCAAAACCGCTGGCAGCAGCATTTGCAGTTAATCCCAACGGCCAAATCGACCCCCGGAAAATACCCGAAAACTCGAAACCATCTCTAGCAAAATGGTGCCGGGCGTTCGGGACTGTCCCCCCGCGATGTGACTCGCTCAACCTAACTACCAAGTCGGAATGGAACGGTTCAACAGAACTTATTTGTTGACTCTGTCTTTCCTCAAAAAGAATCTCACGGCCACGTGAAAGAGGGCCTGAAAGCAACACAGGCGCCACCGAAGTGACGCCTGTGCAAAAAAGTACGAAAGGGACGCAGATTAAGCGATCGCTTTGACCCGGGCCGCCAGACGCGACATTTTCCGGGAAGCAGTGTTTTTGTGGTAAACGCCTTTCGTCACGCCGCGCATCAGTTCCGGCTGTGCCGCTTTGAGGGCGGCGACTGCGTCATCCTTCACGCCGGATTCGATGGCTTCTTCGACCTTGCGGATAAATGTCCGGATGCGCGAACGGCGTGCTTTGTTGATCGCAAAACGCTTCTCGTTCTGACGAGCGCGTTTCTTTGCTTGTGGTGTATTGGCCATGAGGATCGTCCTATCTTTTTATGTCGTATTAAAACGTACAACCGCCCCGTGTGGGGAGGGCACCGATAGGTGATTCTAGCCAGAGCGGGCTGCACGCGCATGTATTGCGGCGGCTATAGCGGCATTTAGGGAGGTTTGTAAAGGAGATGCGCTCAACTGGGGCAGATACGCAAGAAATTGGTTCTGGCCAAGCGCCTCAGCGCCTCGATGAGAATCTCTTTGGGTCGGGCGACATTAGCCTCTATTGTCGCGCAACCCTCAAGTATCTCACCGAAAGGCGCAGGAATGATCAAATACATCTATCCCGACGGAACCCATTGCTACAGGGCGTTGCACACCGTGCAAGCTATTTACACAAATGACGACGGTGCGCTCGTGTCCCGAGCGCTCAAGGCCGACCAGACGGGCTATTATGCCTTTGAGATCAGGGGCTTCGAGATTCTGCAAGCAGGCATCGTCTACGACTAGCGCATGCGCGGTGTTATTTATCGCGAAACTGTGCCTCGCGCTTTTCAAGAAACGCGCCCATGCCCTCTTCCTGATCTTCGGTTGCGAACAGTGCATGGAACATCCGGCGTTCAAAAAGTAGGCCCTCGCGCAGCGGCACTTCATAGGCGCGGTTCACAGCCTCTTTCACGACCATGGCGGAGATCATCGATTTCTCCGCAATCTTCTGGGCAGCGCCGAGCGCCTCGTCCATCAGCTTTTTCACGGGAACCACGCGCGATGCGAGGCCAGAGCGCTCCGCCTCTTCTGCATCCATGAAGCGGCCCGTGAGGTTCATGTCCATCGCTTTGGATTTGCCTACGATCCGGGTCAGCCGCTGGGTGCCGCCGATGCCCGCGACCACGCCAAGATTGATCTCCGGCTGGCCAAATTTCGCGGTTTCTGAGCAGATGATGAAATCGCACATCATCGCAAGCTCGCAGCCCCCGCCCAGCGCATAGCCAGACACGGCAGCAATGATCGGTTTGCGGACTCGCATGATCTGATCCGTCTCGGGGGTAAACAGATCGCCTGAAAACGCCTCGACAAAAGTTTTGTCTTTCATCATCGCGATATCGGCACCGGCAGCGAAAGCCTTCTCCGAGCCGGTGATCACGATGCAGCGAACCTTTTCGTTTTCCTGGCAGCCCTTGAGGCAGTCCGCCAGTTCGCTCATCAGTTGATCATTGAGCGCGTTGAGCGCATCCGGACGGTTCAAGGTGACGAGGGCCACATGGTTGTCGATGTCCAGAATGATCGTTTCATAAGCCATGTGTGCGGCCTTTCAGCTATTGCTTTGACGTGCTTGCATATCATGGCCGCAGGTTGGTTCAAGCTATCTTTGACAGTTCGGGCAGTAGAACGAGGACCGTCCCGATTGCACCACACGTGCGATCGTGGCGGTACAGCCTTCGCTCCGGCAGGGCTGTCCCTCGCGGCCATACACATCGAAGGAGTGTTGGAAATATCCAAGCTCACCATCGGCTTGGCGGAAATCACGCAGGCTCGATCCGCCCGCCTCTATTGCCTCCTCCAGCACGGTCCGGATGATCGGCACCATCGCCGCAACACGCGGTGCGGCAATGCGCCCCGCCTTGCGCTTCGGGCTGATCCCTGCCCGGAAAAGCGTCTCACAAACGTAAATATTGCCCAGTCCCGCGACGATCCGCTGGTCCAGAAGAGCGGATTTAGCCGGCGTATTGCGCCCTTTGAAGGCGGCCACCAGAATCGCCTCGTGGAAATCGTTGCCCAAGGGCTCCGGCCCCAGCGCTGCCAGCAGCTTGTGCGCGGGAGCGTCGTCGGTCACCATCAGATCCATTGCGCCAAACCTCCGCGGATCGTTGAACGTCACCCGCGCGCCGTTCTCCATGTGAAATACCACATGGTCGTGCTTTTGGGCTGCCGGATGCTGGTGCACGAACTGGCCCAGCGGATCACCCGAAATCAGCATCCGCCCCGACATCCCCAGATGGATGAGCAGCGTCTCCCCCGAGCTTAGATCGGCGAGGATGTATTTTGACCGCCGCCGCAGCCGTTCCACCCGCGCACCGGTCAGCCGCTCCGCCATCCGTTCCGGGAAGGGCCAGCGCAGGTCCGGCCGGTTGACCTGCGCATGCGCAATCACCGCGCCCTCCATGGCAGGGATCAGCCCCCGGCGGACCGTCTCGACTTCGGGCAACTCTGGCATGACGGCTCCTGCGGCAAAAGGCGGTTTGTATCTGCTCTTCTGAGGCTATATCCCACCTAAGACAAGATCAGGACCAGACCCATGACCGACAAAACCACCCACTTCGGCGCCCAGACCATCCCCGAGGACGAGAAGGCCGGAAAGGTCCGCAGTCTGTTCACGGACGTGGCGAACAAATACGACGTGATGAATGACGTGATGAGCATGGGCATCCACCGCATCTGGAAAGAAGCGATGATGGACTGGCTTGCGCCGCGCGCCGGCCAAAAGCTGCTCGATGTGGCTGGCGGTACGGGCGATGTGTCGTTCAAATTCCTCAAGCGCGCAGGGTCCGGCCATGCCACCGTTTGTGACCTTACCGAGGGGATGCTGATCGAAGGCCGCAAACGCGCCGAGGCCGAAGCGATGCAGGACAGCCTCGATTGGGTCGTCGGCGACGCGATGGATCTGCCGTTCGAGAACAATACATTCGATGTGTATACCATTTCCTTCGGCATCCGGAACGTGACCCGCCCGCAAGAAGCGCTGAACGAGGCCTACCGCGTGCTCAAACCCGGCGGTCGTCTGATGGTTCTGGAGTTCTCTCAACTGCCCAACCCGGCGATGCAGAAAGCCTATGATCTCTACAGCTTCAACGTGATCCCCCGCATGGGGAAACTCATCGCGAACGACCGCGACAGCTACCAGTATCTTGTCGAATCGATCCGAAATTTTCCTGATCAGGAGACGTTTTTGGGCATGGTGCGCAGCGCAGGCTTTGAGCAGGCGAAATACCGCAACCTGACCATGGGCATCGCGGCGCTTCATTCCGGCTGGAAAATCTAGGGCATGCGCGGACCGCACAATATATGGCGGCTGGTCCGCACCGGCGCCACGCTGGAACGCACAGGCGCGATGAACTTCGTGCTTGACGCTTTCGAGGCGCCAAAGGCGGTCCGCGTTGTCGCCCGCGCGCTTGCAATCCCGTTCAAGCCGTTAGGGTATAAAGGCGATCCCGCGCTCCAGCCCGCCACCCGTGCGCTCACGGCGCTGGGCCCTGCCTACATCAAATTTGGCCAGATCCTCTCGACCCGCCCGGATGTGGTCGGCAACGAGATGGCGCTGCAACTGCGTGTGCTTCAGGACCAGCTGCCGCCCTTTCCCGTTTCGGTCGCGAAGGCCGAGGTCGAGAAGGAGCTTGGCCAGCCGATCGACACCCTCTTTTCGGAATTCAGTGAGCCGGTCGCCGCAGCCTCCATCGCGCAAGTGCACAAAGCAAGGCTGTGCAGCACGGGTGAGCAAGTCGCGGTCAAGGTGCTGCGCCCCGGTGTGGAAAAAGCGTTTCGCAAGGATGTTGATGCCTTCTACCTTGCTGCGCGTATGGTCGAGTTGTTCTCACCCGGTTCGCGGCGCCTGCGCCCGATGGATGTGATCGAGCATTTCGATGGCGTTGTGCGCGGGGAGCTTGATCTGAGGCTCGAATCCTCCTCCGCCTCCGAATACGCCGCCAACACCAAGGACGACAAAGGCTTCCAGCTGCCCGCGATCAAGTGGGATTACTCCGCCCGCCGCGTCATGACGCTGGGCTGGGCCGAAGGCGTACCCATGGGAGACAACGACGCCATCGATGCCGCAGGCCATGACCGGATCGAGCTTTCGGAGCGTATCCTCGCGCTGTTCCTCCAGCACGCTCTGCGTGACGGATTTTTCCACGGCGACATGCATCAGGGCAACCTCAAGGTCGCAGCGAACGGCGATATCATCGCTTTTGATTTCGGGATCATGGGCCATATCGACGAATACACCCGCCGCGTCTATGCGGAGATCCTCTACGGCTTTATCCGCAAGGATTACAAACGCGTGGCCGAGGTGCATTTCGAGGCGGGCTATATCCCCGCCGACAAGGACGTGGATGAATTCGCCCGCGCCCTGCGTGCCGTAGGCGAGCCGATCTTCGGGATGGATGCGGACCGTATCTCCATGGGTCGCCTTTTGGCGTATCTGTTCGAGGTGACGGAGCGTTTTGGCATGGAGACCCGGACCGAGCTTATCCTGCTGCAACGCACGATGATCGTGGTCGAGGGCGTCGCACGTTCGCTCAATCCGCAGATGAACATCTGGCAGGTCGCGGCGCCGATCGTAACGGATTACATCACCAAGTCCATTGGACCCAAAGCGATCATCAGCGATCTGACAAAAACCGCACGCGTGCTATCGCGCTTTGGTCCGCGCCTGCCCGCGCTGGTCGAGGCGGCGTTGATCCGGCAGGCGGATGCCCTGCCACCGCCGCGCAAACCGTTCAAACGCTACATCGCGCTTGCGGCGGTCCTCGGCGCGGCGGGAGCATCGCTGCTCATAGCACTTTTGGGTGCTTTGCTCTGATCAGAGCCGCTCGATGGCCAGCGCGATGCCTTGGCCGCCTCCGATGCACATCGTAATCAAGGCGCGTTTGCCTCCCGTACGTTGCAACTCATAGAGCGCCTTTACGGTGATGATCGCGCCCGTAGCCCCTACAGGATGGCCCAGCGCGATGGCGCCCCCGTTCGGGTTGACGCGTGCGGGGTCAAAGCCCAGCGCTTTGCTCACCGCCAGCGCCTGCGAGGCAAAGGCCTCATTGCTCTCGATCACGTCGAAATCAGCCGCGCTGAGCCCTGTCTTTTCAAATAGTTTCGTGACAGCCGGGATCGGTCCGATCCCCATGACCTCTGGCCGCACGCCCGCGTGGGCATAGCCGATGATGCGTGCCAGCGGGTGCAGACCGCTGGACGCGGCGGAAGAAGCGCGCGCAAGCACGAGCGCCGCCGCCCCGTCGTTGATCCCCGAGGCATTGCCCGCCGTCACCGTGCCATCCTTTTGAAACACCGGGCGCAGCCCCGCCATTTTCTCGGCTGTGGTGGCCTTTGGGTGCTCGTCAACCTCGAAGGCCACCGTATCGCGCCCGCGCTTGATCTCCACCGGAACGATCTGTTCCGCGAAATATCCCGCCTTGATCGCCGCCGCTGCGCGCTGCTGCGACAGCATGGCAAATGCATCCTGCTCGGCGCGGCTGACCTCATGCTCGCCCGCGACATTCTCCGCAGTGATCCCCATATGTCCCGTGCCGAACGGGCAATTGAGCGTGCCGAGCAGCATATCGAGGGATGCCACGTCGCCCATCTTCTGTCCCCAGCGCGCAGCAGGTAGAATATAGGGCGCACGGCTCATGTTCTCGGCGCCTCCCGCCAGCGCAAAATCTGCATCGCCCAGCATCAGAGACTGCGTTGCCGAAACGATCGCCTGCACGCCGGAGCCACACAGGCGGTTTACGTTCATCGCAGGCACGGCATCGGGCACGCCCGCTTCCATCGCCGCCACGCGGCTGAGATACATATCGCGCGGCTCCGTGTTGATCACATTGCCAAACACCACATGCCCGATCTGTCCGCCATCGACCCCTGCGCGCGCCAGCGCCGCGCGTGCCACCGTAGCGCCCAGCGATGTCGCGGGCGTTCCGGCAAGCGATCCGCCAAATGTGCCGATTGCCGTGCGTGCTGCTCCCAAAATGACGATATCTTCAGACATGTATTCTCTCCAGATTGTTGCGAGCGACACTAAAAGAAGCCCAAGCGCTTGTCAGTTGGGACGTTCCGTCAATCCGCAACCAGCGGAATCCACCCCCGCTTCGTGAGGGCCGTACAATCGCGCCCGTCAAAGCGTACTGCACTGAGTGGCTTGCCGTATCCTGCGCCGCTATCGATATTGACCCGGTTGCCGTAATGTGTGGCGGCCTCCACCGGCGTATGGCCATGCACGATCAGCTTGCCGTGGTCGCGCCTGTCCACATGGAATTCCTTGCGGATCCATAAAAGATCGTGCTCGGCTTGGCTGGCGAGGGGTAGACCGGGCCGTATCCCGGCATGGGCGAAAAACAGGTGCTCGGTCTCGTGACACAGCGCCAGCCCCTCCAGAAAATCGATATGGGCTTGCGGTACCGCGACTTTGGCAAGGGCGTGTACCTCGGTTTGCCTGTCGGTTTCGGCCATCTCGACACCGTAGGATGCCAGTGTAGTATCGCCGCCCAGCCGCGCGTGCAGCCAGTAGAGATAGATTGGCAGATGCGCGTCATGCACCGGATAGTCCCGCATGAACCAGCTGAACATCCGGTCGTGATTGCCCTTGAGGCAGTGCCACGGCTTGCCAGCCGCAACGCCGCCGATCAAATGATCAAGCACCGCAGCTGACGCAGGCCCGCGGTCCGTATAGTCCCCGATGAACACGATCTCCGCGTCCGCGCCACCGTCCGCCTCGATCAGGGCAAGAACGCGCTTAAGTTCAGCGTGCTGGCCGTGAATATCGCCAATGGCATAAATCGGTCGGGTCATACATGCTCCGATGCAAAAGGCGCGACCCGTGAGGAGCCGCGCCTGATAGGTTTGCCTCTCGTGGCGTTAAGCCACGTCGAATTCCAGCAGCTTGATCTGGTTGAACAGTCCTGTGTCATGCAGTTTTTTGACCACCGACGCTGGCACTGGCTCATCCACATACAAGAGCGCGATCGCCTCACCCTTCACAGCGGCACGGCCCAGGGTGAAGTTCGCGATGTTCACGCCGTTCTCGCCCATGGTCTGGCCCAGCGCACCGATGATGCCCGGCACGTCCTCGTTGGTGGTATAGACCATGTGGCGGCCCACTTCGGCGTCGATCTGGATGCCCTTGATCTGGATAAAGCGCGGCTTGCCGTCCGAAAACACGGTGCCCGCAATCGAGCGCTCGCGCTTGTCCGTTACCACTGTAACCTTGATATACCCGTCGAAAGCGCCGGATTTATCCTGATTGGTGGTAGAGATCTGGATACCTTTTTCCTTCGCCACCACCGGAGCCGAGACCATGTTCACGTCCGGATTTGCCCGCTTCATAATGCCAGCCACCACGCCGCAGTTGAGCGCATCGAGGTTCATCTCCGACACGACACCGTCGTAGAGAATATTGATCGCCTTGATCGGCTCGTCGGTCAGCTGTCCGATGAATGCTCCCAGATGCCCCGACAGCTTGAGCCATGGGCCCATCACCTGCGCCTCCTCGGCGGTAACGGATGGCATGTTGAGCGCGTTGCTCACCGCGCCTGTCAGCAGGTAATCTGACATTTGCTCAGCCACTTGCAGCGCCACATTCTCCTGCGCTTCGGATGTGGCCGCCCCCAGATGCGGGGTGCAGACGACATTGGGCAGGTTGAACAGTGGGTTCTCGGTCGCAGGCTCCACTTTGAACACGTCGAAGGCTGCCCCGGCGACATGGCCGGATTTCAGCAAATCGGCCAGCGCTTCCTCATCCACCAGACCGCCACGCGCACAGTTGATAATCCGCACCCCCTTCTTGGTCTTCTCGAGGTTTTCGCGGCTCAGGATGTTCGCCGTCTGCTCGGTATAGGGCACGTGAAGCGTGATGAAATCTGCGCGCTTGAGCAGCTCTTCGAGGTCGACTTTCTCGACCCCCATCTTCGCCGCCTTCTCCTCACCGAGGAAGGGATCATAGGCCACGACCTTCATCTTCAGCCCGCGTGCGCGGTCGCACACGATGCCGCCGATGTTGCCTGCGCCAATCACACCGAGGGTCTTGCCTGTCAGCTCGACGCCCATGAAAGCGGATTTTTCCCACTTGCCCGCGTGGGTCGAGGCGGAGGCCTCGGGGATCTGCCGCGCCACGGCAAACATCATCGCGATGGCATGCTCGGCGGTGGTGATCATGTTGCCGAACGGCGTGTTCATCACGATCACACCCTGTTTGGAGGCGGCATCCTTGTCGATATTGTCGGTCCCGATACCCGCACGGCCGATCACTTTGAGATTGGGCGCTGCCGCGAGAATCTTTTCAGTCACCTTGGTCGCGGAACGGATCGCGAGACCATCGTAATTGCCGATGATCTCGAGAAGCTTGTCTTTATCCTTGCCCAGATTGGGCTGGAAATCCACGTCGATGCCGCGGTCCTTGAAGATTTGAACGGCGGCGTCGCTGAGGCTGTCGGAAATGAGTACTTTGGGGGCCATGATATTGGTCCTTTTGAGAATGGGGGGAGAGGCGCGGGGCAGGACCCCGCGCGTATTATGCGTCGAGTTCTGCGTTGAAGGCGTAATCGAGCCAGGGCAGAAGCGCTTCGATATCCGATGTCTCTACAGTGGCACCGCACCAGATGCGAAGGCCCGCAGGCGCGTCGCGGTAGGCACCGATATCGAGCGCTACATTCTCATCCGAGAGCCGCTTTGCCACTGCTTTGGCAAAGGCTGCGCCATCGGTGATGCGCGCATCCGTGAACTTGAGGCACACGGAAGTATTCGAGCGTGTCTCGGGGTCGACAGCAAGGAACTCGATCCAGTCATGTGTCTCTACAAAGGCGGTAATCGCCGCCGCATTGGCATCTGCCCGTGCGATCAGCCCCTTCAGGCCACCTACGGATTTTGCCCAGTCGAGCGCAAACAGGTAGTCTTCGACACACAGCATCGAGGGTGTGTTGATCGTTTCGCCCTTGAAAATGCCCTCGATTAGTTTGCCGCCCTTGGTCAGGCGGAAGATCTTCGGCAGGGGCCATGCGGGGGTATAGCTTTCCAACCGCTCAACCGCGCGCGGGGACAGGATCAACATGCCGTGCGCCGCTTCGCCGCCGAGCACTTTCTGCCAGCTGAAGGTGGTCACATCCAGACGGTCCCAGGGCAGGTCCATCGCGAAGGCCGCCGAGGTTGCATCGCAGAGTGTCAACCCCTTGCGGTCCGCCGGAATATCGAAAGAGGCGGGCACGCGCACACCCGATGTGGTGCCGTTATAGGTAAAGCATACATCGTTGTCGAAATTCACACTCGCCAGATCGACGATCTCGCCGTAGGGCGCAGTTTTTTCGGTCGCGTCGATCTTGAGCTGTTTCAGCGCATCGGTGACCCAGCCGGAGCCGAAGCTTTCCCAGGCAAGCATCTCGACATGCCGCTCGCCCAACAGGGTCCACATGGCCATCTCGTAGGCGCCGGTGTCGGAGGCAGGTACGATCGCGATCTTATAATCAGCAGGCACGCCGAGAACTTCGCGCGTGGTCTCGATCGCTTCCAGCAGCTTTGCTTTGCCGGGTGCGGCGCGGTGGCTGCGGCCCAGAGGCGCGCCAGACAACTTTTCCAATTCGAATGTAGGGGGTTTGGCGCAGGGGCCGGAAGAAAAACGCGGGTTCGCGGGCCGCGTGTTTGGTGCAGTAATAGCCATTTATGCTATCCTCTCAGATAATCGCCCATCGTTGGGGATGGGTGTCCCACAGAAGCCCTTACGGCCCATTGCGGTCTGGCACAAGCGGGGATTCAGAGCTAAACCGCCGTTTAACGGTCGTTTTACGACACCCCCTGACGCTGATCGGAAACTTCGCCATGTACACTGCCGTACTCCTCTGCGCGCCAACCGCCCGTAGCCTCGATCCTGCCCTCGTCGAATCGCTGCGCAATGCCTGGGGCGGCGGTGATGCGATTTGGCTCAGCCCCGATGAGGCTGCGGAATTTTCGCTTGCCGCGATGCCCGATAATCTGGAGCAGGTCTGGCAGAGCTGTCAGGCGCTGGGCGTCGATCTGGTGGTTGTCCCGACACGGGGGCGGCGCAAAAGGATGCTGCTGGCCGATATGGACAGCACGATGATCGAGCAGGAATGTATCGACGAGTTGGCCGATGAGGCGGGCGTGGGTGCGCGGGTCAAGGATATCACCGCCCGCGCAATGAACGGTGAGCTGGATTTCGACGGCGCGCTTCGCGAGCGCGTGGGTCTGCTCAAAGGGCTGCCCGAAAGTGTTATCGCCAAGGTGCTGGCGGAGCGGGTTACGCTGATGCCCGGCGGTAAGGTACTACTGGCCACGATGAAAGCGCAGGGCGCCTATGCTGCGCTGGTTTCGGGGGGCTTCACAGCGTTCACCGCGCAGGTTGCGGGGATGCTTGGGTTTGACGAGAACCGTGCGAACACGCTGCTGGTCTCGGGTGGTGTTCTCACCGGCGAGGTGGGCCAGCCGATTTTGGGCAAGCAAGCAAAGGTAGATGCGCTGGAGCAGATCACCGCGCGGCTTGGGCTGGTCGATGCAGATGTGATCGCCGTGGGCGACGGCGCGAATGATTTAGGTATGCTCACCCGCGCCGGGATGGGCGTGGCGCTGCACGCCAAGCCCGCCGTTGCGGCGCAGTGCGGCGTGCGGATCAATTTCAGTGATCTGACCGCACTTCTTTACGTGCAGGGATACGCCAAAACTGACTTCGTGACCTCAAATCTAGGCTAACAAACCTGCGGCGGGCTTCAAAATACCTGTAACGAGGCCATCCCAGTTCCGGATCGGTGCGTTGATCCGCTTGAGCGTCGCGGGGTGGTTCGCGTCCAACACGCCCAGTCGCACCAACAACGCTGCAATCGCTGCCTCCGCAGCGCGGGTCGTCCCGCACGCCGCCTTGAGCGCGATCCCGATTTTGCGCTCGGGGATGATCGCGATGAAGAACCCCTCCGCCCCCGTTTTCAACGCAACCTTTCCATCACAGGCGCGCATCAGTTCGGTGCAGGCGCGCTCTTCGCCCGCGACCAGCTCTGGGTGCAAACGCATCGCTTCATGCAGGCGCGCCTCGGCGCTGCTTTCGGGGGAGGCGGCAAAATGGGCCATCGCGCGGGCAAGCCCGTGCAGCGTGGCGGCGTGGTTGGGGGCCGAGCAGCCGTCGATCCCGAAGCCGGGGCTGGTTTGGGCAGTGACCTCTTCGAAAGCCTCAAGGCAGGCCCGCTGTACCGGATGATCGATCGCCACGTAATCAGGCCCGCCCCTCAGGTGCCGCGACAGCGTCAGAAAGCCCGCATGCTTGCCCGAGCAGTTGTTATGGATCCGGCAGGGGCTTTCGTGCGCGCGAATCTGCGCCTCGCGCACATCCTGATCGCGTGATTGCTCGGGGCCGCAGCGGAAGTCAACATCGCCCAGCCCCAGCTTCTTGATCCACGCGCCTACACCGTCGAGGTGGATTTGCGCCCCCTGATGCGAGGCGCAGGACAGGGCCAATTGCCGCGTGCCGAGGCCGAAGGCATCTGCCGCACCGGAGCGCACCAGCGGCAGAGCCTGGATCATCTTGGACGAACTGCGCGCCAGCACGACCGCCTCCGGATCGCCCCAGGCCTCCATGATTTCGCCCTTTTCATCGCAAATGACCGCATGGCCGCTGTGCACGCTTTCAAGAAACGCACCACGCCAGATTTCGGCAAAGGGAGCGGGAGAGATCATAGTTGGTTCCTTTTCGGCGGTTTTATGCGCGAAAACCTGCCAATGCGGGGTTTCGGGTCTCGCGTATTTCGCGTTATGATGTTTGGTGTCGATCAGAGGGCAAACCATCGCACTAGAATGACCCGTTTAGAAGTGGTTGCGGCATGGTTTTGTATTTATATTGGGGCAACGAGACGGCTGGAGAGTTGGACAGATGGTATTTTTGAAAACGGGTGTAGCGGCTGCATTGGTGGCGAGCATGTTGGCAAGCGGCGCATGGGCACAAAGCGAAAGCAGCAACCGCGTTGCCGCCAACACTGACTGGAGTGTCTTCGTAGAAGATAACCCGACCGAGTGCTGGGGCGTCTCCACTCCCAAGGAAACCGTAAACTCGCGTGACGGTCGTGTGGTGGCTGTGAACCGCGGCCAGACACTACTGATGGTATTCTACCGCCCCAGCGCAGGCGCGACGGGTCAGGTCGCCTTTACGGGCGGTTATCCCTTCGCCAGCGGATCGACCGTGACGATGGACATTGGTGGTACCGCCTTTGAGCTTTTCACCGAAGGCGAGTGGGCTTGGCCCGCAACGACCTCTGACGATGCACAGATCATAACGGCGATGAAGCGCGGCGCGGACGCCAAGTTGACGGGCCGTTCCGGTCGCGGCACCCAGACTGAGGATACTTTCTCGCTGCTCGGTTTCACCGCCGCTGTCGAGGATGCCGAGACCCGCTGCAGCGGCTGATACCGACACCGGATTTTATGCGGCCCTGCCCTCACTGGCGGGGCTGTTTTCATTTTTGGGCACAAGCGCCTATATACTGCGGAAACCTTGATAGGAATCGCCCCCATGTCTGCACCGATCACCCAAGACGTCCACACCATGCCGCGCAAACTGCCCGACGGGCCTGCGAATCTCGTGGGAATGACGCGCGAGGGGATGCGCGACGCGCTGATCGCCATCGGCACGCCCGAAAAGCAGGCAAAGATGCGTGTGGGCCAGATCTGGCAGTGGATCTATAATTGGGGTGTGCGTGATTTCGACGCCATGACGAACCTGAGCAAGGATTTCCGCGCGCAACTTGCGCAGCATTTCGTCGTCGAGGTGCCGGAGGTCGTGACCAAGCAGGTCAGCGAGGATGGCACCCGCAAATACCTCGTTCGCATCGCGGGCGGCCACGAGGTCGAGGTGGTCTACATCCCCGAGACGGATCGCGGCACGCTCTGCGTCAGCTCTCAGGTTGGCTGCACGCTCACCTGTTCGTTCTGCCACACCGGCACGCAAAAGCTGGTGCGCAACCTCATGGCTGGCGAGATCATCGGACAAGTCATGATCGCCCGGGACGATCTGGACGAATGGCCCAAATCGGGCACCCGCACTGAAGCGCCGCGTCTGCTCAGCAATATCGTCCTGATGGGCATGGGCGAGCCGCTCTATAATTTCGAGAATGTGCGCGATGCGATGAAGATCGCGATGGACCCCGAAGGTATCCAGCTCTCGCGCCGCCGCATCACGCTCAGCACCTCTGGTGTCGTGCCGGAGATTGCGCGCACAGCGCAGGAGATCGGTTGCATGCTGGCCGTCTCCTTCCACGCGACCACTGATGAGGTGCGCGACCAGCTGGTGCCGATCAACAAGAAATGGAACATCGAAACCTTGCTGGATGCGCTGCGTGAATATCCGAAGGTGAGCAACTCCGAGCGGATCACGTTTGAGTACGTCATGCTCCATGGCATCAACGACAGCGACGAGGATGCACACCGGCTGATGAAACTGATCGAGGGGATCCCTGCCAAGATCAATCTGATCCCTTTCAACGAATGGCCCGGTGCACCTTACAAGCGCTCTTCCAACAACCGCATCCGCGCGTTCTCCGACATCGTTCACGCGGCAGGCTATGCCTCGCCCGTGCGCAAACCGCGCGGCGAGGACATCATGGCGGCCTGCGGTCAGCTCAAATCGGAAACGGAGCGCGCGCGGAAATCAAAACGCCGCATCGAAGCAGAAACTTAGAATATTCAACGCTAACCTGTACTTACGGCGAAAATACCTCCGTTGCGCCACAATCGCATCCGAATCCTGACATGGTGACCGAACAGATTGTTTCCTGAGAAGACTTAATCAGGAAACATAAAATGTCACTAATTATCAAAACAGATGCCTTCGTAAGAGACGAGATCATGCAGATGGTTGCGCGCGAACGCGCGGTGGCCCTGTCCGCCCGCGAGTGGAAGCACCGCCTTGCAGGGTATGGCTATTCCATCCGCGATACGGACGATGGCAAGTATGTGCTGGAAAAACTGCCCAACCGTGTCGCGCTGTGTGAGCTCCCTGCCGAGCTGTTCAACTGATCAGCGGCCCGGAACACTCTCCCGCACCGAGGGCGCACCCCAGTTCTCGATCAGGTCTACAGCCTCATCTGCCGTCTCGACAAAGCGGAACAGGTCAAGATCCTCGGCAGAGATCGTGCCGGCATCGGCCAGTGCATCCCAATTGATGATGCCCTGCCAGAACTCGCGACCGAACAGCAAGAACGGCACGCGCTCCATCCGGCCCGTCTGGATCAGCGTCAGCGCCTCGAACGTCTCGTCCATGGTGCCGAACCCGCCGGGAAACACGCAGATCGCTTTTGCGCGCATCAGGAAATGCATTTTCCGGACCGCGAAATAGTGGAAGTTGAAGCACAGATCCGGCGTCACATATTCATTGGGCGCCTGCTCGAACGGCAGCACGATGTTGAGGCCGATGGATACGCCGCCCGCATCGACCGCACCGCGATTGCCCGCCTCCATCACGCCAGGGCCGCCGCCCGTCACGATCACACCCTCGCGCCCGCCGCTTTCGTTTGACTTAAGTGTCATCAGCCGTGCGAATTCCCGCGCCTCATCATAAAACCGCGAGAGATCAGCAAGTGTTTCGGTCCGTGCGCCGTCTTTCTTTGCGGGCTCCGGGATCCGCGCGCCGCCAAACAAAACGATTGTCGATTGCACACCGTATTCGTTAAGCATCAGTTCCGGCTTGAGCAGTTCGAGCTGAAGCCGCACGGGCCGCATATCTTCGCGGCACATGAAATCGAAATCATTGAATGCAAGCTTATAGGCGGGGGCCTGAGTTTGTGGTGTTACGGGAACTTCGTCGGCCTTGGACCGGTCCTCGCCTGCATCGCGCAGGGGATGCTGGGTTTTTCTGCTCATGGTATCCTCGGGTCTTTTCTCTATTTTTGCCACCATGCACGGGATTTGCGCGGTTGACTATGCCCTTCACACGCCCGCGCGCGGCCCGTTAGGATTGCACGGCGCGCCGCGCCCGCGTATAGCGCCACCTAACCTTTTCTTCTTACCGGAGTTACGACATGTCCAATGCACAGCTTGAAACAGCCATCGAAGCCGCGTGGGACGCCCGCGATACCATCACATCATCGACAACTGGCGAGACGCGCGATGCGATCGAGTCAACGCTCGCAGCCCTCGACAGCGGCAAGCTGCGTGTGGCGGAAAAGCGCGAGAACGGCGATTGGCACGTAAACCAGTGGGCCAAGAAAGCGGTCCTTCTGGGCTTCCGTATCAAGGACATGGAGCATCAGGAAGGCGGCCCCCAGGGTGCAGGCTGGTGGGATAAGGTCGACAGCAAGTTCAAGGGCTGGGGCGACGCACAGTGGAAAGAGGCGGGCTTTCGCGCCGTGCCGAACTGCGTCGTGCGCAAATCTGCCTATATCGCGCCGGGCGTGGTGCTGATGCCGTCTTTCGTCAATATCGGCGCCTATGTAGACAGCGGTACGATGGTCGATACATGGGCGACCGTTGGTTCCTGCGCGCAGATCGGTAAGAACGTGCACCTGTCAGGTGGCGTGGGCATTGGCGGCGTGTTGGAGCCAATGCAGGCAGGCCCGACGATCATCGAAGACAACTGCTTTATCGGTGCGCGCTCCGAAGTGGTCGAGGGCTGTATCGTCCGCGAAGGATCGGTGCTGGGCATGGGCGTGTTCATCGGCCAATCCACCAAAATCCTCGACCGCGAGACCGGTGAGGTCATGTATGGCGAGGTGCCTTCCGGCTCCGTTGTCGTGGCGGGCACGATGCCGTCGAAAAACGGTGTTCATCTTTATTGCGCCGTTATCGTCAAGCGCG
>JAGXHD010000049.1 GCA_024636395.1 Sulfitobacter sp. | reverse complement strand
TCGGGCACTCGCTGGGCGGTGCCGCGGTGATCAAGGCGGCCAGCATGATCGACGGGATCACTGCGGTCGCCACCATCGGCGCGCCGTTCGATCCCGCCCATGTCACCAAGCATTTCGTACATGCACTACCCGAGATCGCGGCCACCGGATCGGCGCAGGTCACCCTTGCCGGGCGCAGCCTCACCATCGGACAATCCTTCATCGAGGATACCGGCAACGGTGTGCTGGCGGATGTGCTCGCATCCCTCCATGCGGCCCTTCTGGTGTTGCACGCCCCCCGCGACGAGATTGTCGGTATCGATAACGCGACGCAGATCTTCATGGCCGCGCGTCATCCCAAAAGCTTTATTTCGCTCGATGATGCAGATCATTTGATCACCCGTGCGGAAGATGCGGAATACGTCGCCGGACTGATCGCCGTCTGGGCTGGGCGCTATATCCACCGCCCCACCCCCGCGCCACCTGTCGGTACCCCAGAGGGAATCGTGCGCGTCTCGGAGGCAACCCCCGATGGTTTTCTCCAGGACATCACGGCCGGGAACCACATGCATCTGCTGGCGGACGAGCCGCTGGCCTATGGCGGCACCAACATGGGCATGTCCCCCTACGGCTTTTTGTCGGCAAGCCTTGGCGCCTGTACCTCCATGACGATCCGGATGTACGCGAGACGGAAAGACTGGCCGCTGGAGCACGTGAGCGTGGACGTCAGCCACGCCAAGGTCCACGCACAGGACGCGGCGGTTGGCACGGATGAGAAGATCGACAGCTTCACGCGGCGCATCACGCTCGCAGGCGGAGATCTGAGCGACGAGCACCGCTCCCGCCTGCTCGAAATCGCGGACCGTTGCCCCGTTCACCGAACGCTCGAGCGGACCTCACGGATTGTGACGGAGCTTGCCGACGCCTGATGGTCCGGGAATAATCCACCACTGGCTTGTCCTTGGCTGCCCTTAGGGCTATTGCGCCCTTATCCCGCAGCTCACACATAGGTATGCCGATGATCCCCCGCTATTCCCGCCCCGAAATGGTCGCCATCTGGTCTCCGGAAACGAAGTTCCGCATCTGGTACGAGATCGAGGCCCATGCCTGTGACGCAATGGCCGATATCGGCGTGATCCCCCGCGAGAATGCGGACGCAGTTTGGAAAGCCAAGGACGTGGAGTTCGACGTGGCCCGCATCGACGAGATCGAGGCCGTTACCAAGCATGACGTGATCGCGTTCCTCACCCATCTCGCCGAGCATGTGGGCGCGGATGAAGCGCGTTTTGTGCATCAGGGCATGACCAGCTCCGACGTGCTGGATACCGCCTTCAACGTTCAGCTGACGCGGGCCGCCGATATCCTGATCGCGGATATGGAGGCACTGCTTGCTGCCCTCAAGCGCCGCGCGCTGGAGCACAAGGACACCCTGCGCGTGGGCCGCAGCCACGGCATCCACGCAGAACCGACCACAATGGGGCTTACGTTTGCGCGCTTTTATGCAGAGATGGACCGCAATCTACGCCGCCTGCACACAGCCCGCGAAGAAATTGCGACAGGCGCAATTTCCGGCGCCGTCGGCACCTTCGCCAACATCGATCCGCGCGTGGAAGAGCATGTCTGCGCAAAGCTCGGCCTCACCCCGGAGCCGATCAGCACGCAGGTTATTCCCCGGGACCGCCATGCGGCTTTCTTCGCCTGCCTCGGTGTGATCGCGAGCTCCATCGAGAATGTCGCGACTGAAGTGCGCCACATGCAGCGCACCGAAGTTCTGGAGGGGGCGGAGTTCTTCTCGGCGGGGCAAAAGGGCTCGTCGGCGATGCCGCACAAGAAGAACCCTGTGCTGACCGAGAACCTCACCGGGCTCGCGCGCACCATCCGTATGGCCGTGATCCCCGCCATGGAGAACGTGACCCTGTGGCACGAGCGCGATATCTCGCATTCTTCCGTCGAGCGCGCAATCGGTCCCGATACCACGATCACCCTCGATTTTGCGCTGCACCGCCTTACGAGTGTAATCGACAAGATGCTGATCTATCCCGACAACATGCTGGCGAACATGAATAAATTCAGCGGCCTCGTGATGTCCCAGCGTGTTTTACTGGCGCTGACCCAAGCCGGCGTAAGCCGCGAGGACAGCTATAAGCTGGTGCAGCGCAATGCGATGAAGGTCTGGGAAGAGGGCAAGGATTTCAAAACCGAGCTTCTCGCCGATGCCGAGGTGCTGTCGGCGCTGACAGCCGAGCAGATCGAGGAGAAGTTCGATCTGGGCTATCATACCAAACATGTCGATACGATTTTTGCCCGCGTGTTCGGCGACTGATAATTGCTCAAAACAGCAGCGCTGCGGCAATAAAGATGCGGCAGACTGACACATTCAGAGGTAAGCGGCGCAATTTCTTTTGAAGTTGCGCCGTTTCACGTTACCGTAGCGTCATGTCACCAAAGGAGTAATGGACATGAAAATGAAGATTGCACTTGCGACCGCGACCCTGATGCTGCTGCCGAGCCTCGGCATGGCGGCGGGCTGTAGCTACGATAAGCAGGCGATGTCCTGTGCGGCCGGATCGGTCTATGATGCCGATAGCAACAGCTGCGTCGCCACAACCACCTGATCTAGAGCGGAAATATAGTTTCAACGACCGCGGCAAGATAATAATCCTGCCGCGGCCATTATCGTGCTAGTGGCTCTCCCTCCTGTGAAATTTTTGGATTATCCCAATGCGCCTTTTTTTGGCCACCGCATTTACCCTCGCCCTGCCCGTGATGGTTTCCGCAGCAGGCGACAGCAGCTCTCCACCGGCCAAGCCAAAGTGTGAAAGCGGATTTGTCTACGACGAAAAAAGCAAGAAGTGTGTGACCAGCACGGGCCATACCCTCGATACCGAAGCGTTGTACCAGGAAGTTCGGGCACTGTCGTACGATGGGCGCTATCAGGATGCACGCGAACTGCTGGCGCAGATGCCGCCGCACGACGACCGGACCCTTACATACATGGGATTCACCAGCCGCAAGATGGGCGATCTCGACACAGCCATTGCCTATTACCGCCGCGCCCTCGCTGTAAACTCCGGCAATATACTTGCCCTCTCCTATAGGGGGCAGGGATTGGTGGAAGCGGGGAACATGACCGCAGCATTGGCTGATCTGCGCGAGATCCGCGCGCAAGGCGGCTCCGGCACGTGGGCGGAAGCCTCGCTGCGCACCGCGATCGCGACGGGCAAGACATTCAACTGGTAGCGGCAGTCCATTCTGTACGAATGGGACCTCTCCTTTCCGCTGCACCGTTTTTGTCTGCGTAATCTGCTCCGGCGACCAACAAAGCTTCAGCGCATGTTTACCTTTGCCCGTCATACCCGTTTCAACCCCTGACCTGAGACCGGTGCACATGAACGATTTTTCCCATATTCCCATGCCTATTTCTGCATCTCCCGCGCATCAGATGGCGGGGCAGAGCCGTCTGAGCCAGCGGGCCAAAGCCGCCATTGTCGTACGTCTGCTGATCAACGAGGGGGCCGATATCGCGCTGGAGGAACTACCGCCAGAGCTACAGGCGCAGCTGACCCAGCAGATGGGGGCCATGCGGGTGGTGGACCGTCTTACACTCGCTGCCGTCGTTGAGGAATTTACCGAAGCGGTCGAGGCGATCGGTCTGTCGTTTCCCGGCGGTATCGTGGGTGCGCTGGACGCGCTGGAAGGGAAGATCAGCCGGGAGACCGCGCGGCGGCTGCGCAACGAGGCGGGCGTGCGCGCTTCCGGTGATCCCTGGAAACGCCTGCGCGCGCTTTCCGTCGATGATCTGGAAACGATCATTAAACGTGAAAGTACGGAGGTGGCGGCCGTTCTACTCTCCAAATTGACGATCCCGATTGCAGCGGCCCTGCTGGGCCGTCTGAGCGGGCCGGAGGCACGGCGCATCACTTATGCCGTCTCACTGACCAGCGACGTAAGTCCGGACGCGGTCGACCGGATCGGCCTCTCCCTCGTCGCACAACTCGAAACTCAGCACGTCAGTGCATTCGATACGGGCGCGGCGGAGCGGCTCGGCGCGATCCTCAACTCATCATCGACGCCCACGCGCAACGATATCCTATCGGGGTTGGAGGAAGCCGACCGGACCCTCGCGGACGCCGTGCGAAAGGCGATCTTCACTTTCGAGAACATCCCAGCGCGGGTGTTCCCCCGCGATATCCCACGGGTACTGCGCGACGTGGACGGTGCCGTGCTGATCAAAGCCATGGCCGGGGCCGAAGTGGCGGGGTTCGGCGAGACGCGCGACTTCATCCTCGCGAACATGTCCGGGCGCATGGCCGATCAATTGCGGGAGGATATGGCGGAGGCCGGGAAGATCAAAGCGACCGAAGTTGACGAGGCCATGTTTGCAGTCGTGAGCGTGATCAGATCGCTGGAGGAGCAAGGCACCCTCGTTTTGGTCCAAGAAGAAGCCGACGAGGAGGCCTAGGGGCCACCACTTGTTGCGCTGCCCGCCTGCGGCTATGTCTGGGGGCCACGTTCTTTGCAGTAGGCCTTCATGTCAGCATCCTCCCCTTCGCGCCGCAACGGCCTTTCGCGCAAGACTGGTCACTACCTGAGCAATCTGGTTATCGTCGGCGTAATACGCATCGCGCTCGCCCTGCCCTATGCGGCCCGCGTGCGCGGCATGGGCGCACTCACCCAATGGGTGATCGGCCCCCTCGCGGGTTACAGGCGCCGGGCCCTCGAGAATCTCGCGATGATCTGGCCCGATATGCCCCAATCGGAGCGCTCCCGTATTGCCTCGGGATGTCTCAACAATGTAGGCCGCACCCTCATCGAGAATTATTCAGCGGCGGATTTTCCCGCCCGCATGGCGAATAACAAGCTGACAGGAGAAGGTGCTACAGCACTCGAAGAGGCGATCGCCTCAGGCCAACCAGTTATTCTGGTGACAGGGCATTACGGCAACTACGAGGCGACCCGCGCAGCGCTTGCCGCACGGGGCTTGCGCGTCGGGGGACTCTACCGGCAGATGAAGAACCCCTACTTCAATGCCCATTACGTCAAAACCATGGAAGCTTTCGGCGGTCCCGTTTTTCCACAGGGACGCAGCGGCACGGCGGGTTTCGTGCGCCACCTTAAGGACGGTGGCCAACTCGTGCTTTTGTTCGACCAACACGTGCAGGGTGCGCCGGAGTTCGATTTTCTGGGCAAACCCGCCAAGACTGCCACCTCCGCCGCCGATCTTGCGTTGCGCTACGGCGCGCTGCTGATCCCGTTCTATGGCATCCGCCGCGCAGATGGGCTCACCTTCGACACAGAGCTCGAAGCGCCGATCCCGCCGTCGGACGGGCACACGATGACGCGCGCAATTACCGAGAGC
Source organism: Sulfitobacter sp. (assembly GCA_024636395.1). Taxonomy (GTDB): domain Bacteria; phylum Pseudomonadota; class Alphaproteobacteria; order Rhodobacterales; family Rhodobacteraceae; genus JAGXHD01. The sequence goes on along the minus strand of JAGXHD010000049.1, from coordinate 692 downwards.
CTCGCAGCGCGGATCAAGGCGGATCCCTCCCAATGGTTCTGGATCCACCGTCGCTGGAAATAAGCGTGCTAGTCGACCTGCACGGCACCGATGATTGCGCCCGCACCTGCTTCCTGAACCAGCACAACCACCGGATCAGCACCGGTCAATTCGAGCGTCAAATCGAGAGGTGCCTGTCCATCCCACTGGCCAGCGACCTGCCAGTTGTGCGCGATGTTGGTATATTCATACGTCTTGCCCCGGTTCTCGCCACGGGTGATTTCGCTGGTATGACGGGGAGTGAGACGCAATACATGGATGTCCATAACGCCCGTTTGCGCAGAGAGCATCTTACCCTGCACATGCAGGCTGCCACCATCGCGCTGCGCGGCCAGATCGACGCGCGGCGCCCGTGCCTTATGCTCGGCTATCGCTTTTGACAGCTGCATCGGTCGCGCACCCACGATATCGGTCTGGCCGTTCACAAGCATCTCGGGCGTATAGATTGAGCGGCGACCCGCTCGGGCGGCGTAGGCGCGCTGGCGATCTGCATGCGCAGGCTGGCCAAACTCGTCTTTCCAACCGATGTAATCCCAGTAATCGACATGCAGGGCGATGGCGATCACATCATCGCGCTCCTGCAGTTCTTCAAACATCGCATCCGCAGGCGGGCAGCTTGAACAGCCCTGCGAAGTAAACAGCTCCACCACCAC
>JAGXHD010000048.1 GCA_024636395.1 Sulfitobacter sp. | reverse complement strand
GGCTACTTCCGCTCTTCACCCGACCGTCCTCATCCCGACCAGCAGCTCTATTTCAATCCGGTTACCTACACGACGTCACCGGCCGGAAAACGCAGCGTGGTGCGACCCGATCCCTTTCCCGGATTCATCATAAGCTTTCAACCGTCGCGGCCAACCAGTCGCGGTCGTATTGACATCAGCGCAAATGATCCCGACGCGCCTCCCATCATCCGTCCCAATTCGCTGGCGACAGAGGAAGATCGCATGCAAGTCGTGGCGGGTGGGCAGCTGTGCCAACAGCTGATGAACACGGCCGCTCTCAAGCAGCTGGTCGAAAGCGCCATAGCACCTGATCTATGCAGCATGTCGCCTGACGACATCCTCGCCGATTTTCGGGAGCGTTGCGGTACCGTGTTTCATCCTGTGGGTACCTGCCGGATGGGCACGGATTCAGCGACCTCGGTGGTTTGCCCCCGGCTGAAATTACATGGGTTCACAGGGCTTCGTGTCGTGGATGCATCGGTTTTCCCAAACATTACTTCGGCCAACACCAATGCCCCGACCATGATGCTCGCCCACCGAGCCGCTGATCTGATACTGGAGGATGCACTATGAGCACCCCATACTCGGCCTCCGGCGCAGTGCCTGTCACTTACGAGCGCGGCAATAACGATACTGGCTTGCGGATCAGCCAGATCGAGACATTTTGCACGCCACTGGTCGGTTTTGTGCGTGTCACAGCCGAGGATGGGTCCGCCGGATGGGGGCAGGTCTCTACGTATAACAGTGATCTCACGTGCGAGATTTTGCACCGCCAGGTTGCCCCCTGGGCGCTCGGGCGCGGCATGGATGCGCTCGAGGAGGTAATCGCTGAAATTCCACTGCGGGAACACAAATACCCGGGCACGTATCTGCGCCGTGCTATGGCCGGGCTCGACACCGCAGTCTGGGACTGGCGAGGCAAAGCCGCGGGTAAGCCGGTCGCGGAACTGCTCGGGGGATCTGCGGGCCCAATCCGAGCCTATGCGTCTTCGATGCGGCGCGACATCACGCCCCAAGACGAGGCTGCGCGCCTGATCGTCTTGCGCGACACGCTGGGGTTTGACGCCTTCAAGGTGCGCGTTGGTGCAGAATGCGGGCGGGACCGCGACGAATGGCCGGGCCGCACAGAAGCGATCATTCCCGCAATCCGAAAGGCGCTGGGTCCTGACGTGGCGCTACTTGTCGATGGCAATTCCGGCTTTGGCCCCCAGCGCGCGATCAAGGTGGGCCGGATGCTTGAAGATAGCGGTTATGAACATTTCGAAGAACCCTGTCCCTATTGGGAGCTGGAGCAGACTGCAGAAGTATCGCGCGCCCTTTCCATAGATGTCGCAGGGGGCGAGCAGGACTGGGATCCTCAGAACTGGAAACGGATGATCGCGCTACGTGCCGTGGACATCATCCAGCCGGATATCCTTTATGTCGGGGGTATGTCGCTTGCCATGGACGTGGCGCGCATGGGTCAGGCAGAGGGTCTGCCGTGCACGCCGCACGCCGCAAACCTGTCGCTTGTGACGCTTTTCACGATGCACTTGATGCGAGCCATGCCCAACGGGGGGCGCTATCTGGAATTTTCGATTGAAGGTGACGATTATTATCCTTGGCAGCGCGATCTGTTTCGCAATGACCCCTACAGAATTGAAGATGGGAAAGTTGTCGTCACAGATGCGCCCGGTTGGGGCATCGAATTGAATCCGGAATGGCTTGCCAAATCAACGTATAAAAGCAGCACGAAAAGCTGAATGATACCCTGTGAAACGGGCAACCTCTGCGTTTCTTTCTTCCAAGCTTGGCGAATGGATATTGCCGCAGATTTCAGACTGTTTTGAGTTCGTCTGGCAGCAGCGTCGCTCAGAGCTTTACTTGCGTGCGACCAGAATAGTTGCACCGTCTGATCCGACTTCCTCGGCGTGATTCACGCCCTTCGGGAGGATGCAAGTGTCGCCTGGGCCATGGCGCGGTGCACCATCTTCCGTGTTAAGGATAAACTCACCCTCGACTACGAAGACAAATGATACTTCGTCATGCTGATGCATCTCGCTGCGGGAGGAGGGATCAAAGCAGACCAGCTTTGGTTCACCGTAGCCTTCGCGGCGGGCGGTATCCTCGAACTCCTCTCTCGTCATGTCGTCACTTTCTGGATTGAAGCATCTCGACTGGCTGTCTGCAGTTCTGGTTTCGAAGCGGTACGTAGCCTTTCACCAAGTTCCGAAACCTCGGTATGCAAACGTTCCAACGCGTCGACATCCAGCCCCGTTTTCTCAAATATACAGACCGAGATATGCGCGGCACGCACTTTCAATTCGCGGCCTGTATCGGTGAGAGATACGTGCACCATGCGTTCGTCGTGCGGATTGCGATTGCGGACGACCAGTCCAGCCGTCTCAAGACGTTTGAGAAGTGGCGTAATCGTACTGGAATCAAGATAAAGAGCACCGCCAATGCCGCTCACGGTTAGTGGTGCTTCAGCGGCCCAGAGAACACTCAGCACGAGGTATTGCGGATAAGTGATTCCAAGCGGGTCCAGCAAGGGGCGGTATGCCTGCTGCATTGCATGGGTCGCGGAGTAGAGCGCGAAGCAAATCATGTTCGAAGGGACTAATGTCATTGCTCTCAATTATATGGCGCGCGATTTAATTGCAAGCAATTGACATCCGATATCGGCTCTGCGTAAGGCATGTGCACTATTAAATCGTGCACAAGGAAAAAGTCATGTCTACTGATATCAAATACCGGACCGAAGCCCACGCCACAGGTGGAGGCCGCGACGGCACCGCCGCGCTGAAATCGGGTATGCTGACCCTGACCATGACACCTCCAAAAGAATTGGGTGGTTCAGGTGCCGGTCATAATCCGGAGGAGCTCTTCGCCCTTGGGTATGCCGCATGCTATCTGGGCGCGATGCGGTTCGCCGCGCAAAGCGAAAAGCTGGGCGAGGTGCCGGATAACGCTACGGTGAACGCGCATGTCGGGATCGGGCCGCGCAGCGACGGCGGTTTTGGCCTGCAAGTAAAGCTGGTCGTCAACATGCCCGGTGTTGAAACGGTGGTCGCTGAAAAGATCGCGGAACGCGGCCATCATATCTGCCCTTATTCCAACGCGACGAACGGCAATATCGCGGTCGAGACAGAGGTCGTCTGACGCCCAAGCAAGCAGGGGGCAATGACGGTATTGCGCTGCCGTTGCCCTCTCTCAGATCAAACTGTGGCGTCCCCGAACTGTTTGAAAAAAGAAATTCGGTTGGGCAATCCAAATTAGTGCTGACGTGTCCCGACAGCTGCTTTGGCGAAAAGCCCGTGTTCGCGCAGCCGCAGCGCAGAACGTCGACAGTGTCCGGCTGGGAGGGTGTTCAGGACAACCGTTGTGAAAATATGAAGCCGCAGTCGGCTGCCAGCCGCTTTCCCAAATAATCTTTTAGGGAAAGTCGGCACTTTGGGGGAGGCAAGTCGCGGGTGTAGCAACGCCTGTGTTTACTTGGAGAGCAATCTGGTAAATGAATGACTGAGAGATCCCGTGAGGGTTCCGTTTTGACGATGTGGGGACCCATGGCACAGCCAGAATACCAGGTTTTTGAGATCGAAAACTTCAAGCTGCAAAAGGGCATGACACTGCCACGTGCGCGGCTCGCCTACACGACCTACGGCACACTTGCTGACGATCGGTCAAACGTCATCCTATATCCCACTCCTTACGGCGCACAGCACACCGATCTCGAGTGGCTGATCGGACCAGGGCGGGTGCTTGATCCTACGGACTGGTTCATCGTAATCCCCAATATGTTCGGCAACGGTCTTTCATCGTCGCCGTCCAACCACGATGCACCGTTTGGGCCTGATCGTTACCCACTGTTCACGCATTGGGACAATGTCCACGCACAGAAAAAGCTTCTGGAGGATGTCTTTGGGATTGAGCGTTTGGCCCTCATATACGGTTGGTCAATGGGGGCTCAACAGGCGCTGCATTGGGGCGCGATCTTTCCCCAGATGGTGGAGCGAATTTGTGCTATTTGCGGCTCCGCGCGAACATCGATCCACAATAAAGTGTTCCTGGATGGCGTACGTTCAACTTTGACTGGCGATCCAAGTTGGCGCGGCACTCATTTTGACGGGCATCCGGTTCGCGGCTTACGGGCGATGGGCCGAGTATATGCCGGTTGGGCCATGTCGCAGACGTTTTATCGTGAGAGGCTCTATGAGGTGGCAGGATTTTCGTCGTTGGAGGACTTCATTGTGCGGTCCTGGGAAGCAAACTTCCTGCGCAGGAACGCCCATGATCTCTTGGCAAGTCTTGACACATGGATGGCGTCCGATATTTCGGACAACGAGATCTATGGCGGCGACATCGCAAAGGCTCTGGGATCGATTACAGCGCGGTCGATAATCATGCCGTCACGCACCGACCTGTACTTCACGCCAGAGGACAGCGCGCTGGAAACCGCGATGATGCCGAATGCCGAACTGCGTCAGATCGACTCGAACTGGGGACACCGTGCCGGCAATCCAGTCTTTAATCCAGCGGATGAAGCCGTTTTGCGCGGGGCCGTTGAAGATTTGCTAAGCCAGTAGCAGGCTGATTGATGCCTTCTTGCTAGGCCGCAATCGGCTCTTGCAGGCACACGCCTTCAGGCGTCGCTGCGAACCAGCCGTTCAAAACGAGACGCCCACCATCAGCTATGTCCGCAACAGGGACATCATGGTGATGAAACACACTGCGGGTGTGCCAGATAGCGGCCTTTCTCGCTGCTGGGAAGCCAATGAGTTTAGTAGCCGGCGTTGCTGCATCTACAAGTGTTCCGCTTTGCTGGAAGACCTCAGTCCTTTGACACTCAGATTAACTTGAAAAATTGCTTGAGCCGGGGATCATTGGATTGATCGATAATGTCGGCGGGAGGCCCATCCGCAATGATCCGGCCTTTCTCGAGAAAGATGATGCGGTCCGCAAGTCTTCTGGCAAAAGACATCTCGTGAGTGACGGTCAGCGTCGTCATGCCCTCCGCCTTAAGCTCTAGAAGCAAAGCCAACACATCACCGACAAGTTCTGGATCAAGCGCCGATGTGGGCTCGTCAAACAGCATCAAGGCCGGGCTGAGAGCCAGCGCCCGCGCGACCGCAACCCTTTGTTTCTGACCACCCGAGAGTTGACCGGGGTGTTTGTCAGCCAGATTGGTGATGCTGAGCTTTGACATGATCCCGTTGGTGGTCTCATTGATTTCAAGTGGAGCGCGCCGCAGGACGATCCGCTGCGCCAATGAAATGTTGTCACGCACGCTGAGGTGTGGCCAGAGGCTGAAATCCTGAAAAACGAAACCAATGCGCGAGCGGATCTGATCAATCTCCGCTTGTGTCTGATGTTTCACGAGCCCCTGGGCATTCATGTCGCGCCCGAAGGCATTGCCTTCGATTTTGATGAAGCCGTCCGACAGGGGATCAAGCAGAGCCAAAGCCCGCAGCAGAGAGCTTTTGCCCGAGCCTGACCGCCCCAGAATGCAAACTGACTGCCCGCGTGGAACGTCCAGATAGATGTCGTCCAATATGCGGGTGTCACCAACTGTTCTGACCAATGCCTTGGCTGACAGCGAAAGGACCGATGGGTCTATCATGATTTTTCGGCCCTGCGCTTCGGCCTGCTCAGCGTCAGATAGCGCTCCGCGATGCCTCCTACGGGCCGGATGCTGCGTTGCGATGCGCCGATGCGCCGCTCCGCCCAGATCGCAACTCGCGAAAAAGCCAGCGTGATGCCCCAGTAGATTAATGCGACCGTTATGAAGACTTCGAACGGGGCGAATGTGTTGCCCTGAACGACAAGACCCTGATAGGTCAGTTCTCCCACGGTAATTGCACTGATGACTGAGCTTTCCTTGATCATCATGATGGTCACGTTGACCCCCGGCGGGATCATGGGCCCCAGGCTTTGAGGAATGATGATATACCGCAAGGTTTGCAACCGGGACATTCCCACGACTCGCCCGCTGTCCCATTGTCCCGGCGGCAAAGCGGATACCGTGCTGCGGATGACTTCGGAGAAATAGGCGCTGGCAAAGAGCGTGAGTGCGATCACGCCACTCCAGAACGCCGGGGTGCGTGCGCCCATCGTAGCCGTCCCGTAGTGGACGATGAACACGATTGCGATGAAGGGCACACCTCGGATGATGGCCAGATACAGGATCGCAATGCCGTTCAGAACAGCGTGGCTGCTCATGGACAGAGCTGCCACTGGAACCGCCAGCAGAAGCCCAAGGACGAAGGAAATCAAGCTCAGTTGCAATGTGATGAAAGCACCCGTCACGAAGAGCTGCCAGCTGTCGGTAATGACTGTGGGGTCCAGTTGCATCTGCTAGCGCACCATCGCTGCGTTGCGCCGCTCGAGCAGGTTGCCAAATCCGACCAGAATGAGGTTGAGCGCCAGAAAGCATATGGCGACGGCAATCAAAGGCTCGAAGGGACGGAACGTGGCCCCACCGATCTGCTGAGCCACTCGGAACCCTTCAGTCACGGTGATGACCGACAAAAGAGCGGTATTTTTCAGGATCACTGTGCCTTCGCTGACCAACATCGGAAGTGTCCGTCGCAGAAGTTGCGGCAGTATCACCAGATACCAGATCATTGCGGGTGTGAGGGCGAGCGCTGTTGCAGCCTCGATTGGACCGTCATCCAGTGCGGACAATGCACCGCGGAAATTCTCGGTGATGAAGACACCGGAGTTCAGGGAAATCGCGACAATCCCAGCAGTGGTCGGATTGAGATCCAGACCGACAAGCGGCAAAACGTAGTAACACGGAAATATCTGGATCAGGATCGGTGTCCCGCGCACAAAGCTGATGAATATGTCGACCACGGCATTGATGGCCCTGATCTTCAACGACCGGACCAGCGTTAGACCGATCCCGGTCGCCAATGCGAATAGGCAGATGATGATCGCCATCCATGCATTGATAAGACTTGCGGCGCCAACATCCGGTAGCGCCGCAAGCACAAAGGCAATGTCAAAACCCATTGAACAGGTAAGCCCTTAGAAAGAGCCCGGAGGAAGATAGCCTTCGGTCGGGATTTCCATCTCAAACCCAAACCATTTCTGCTGGAGGGCGGCCATGCGACCGTCATCACGCATTTTAAGGAACACGGAAGAGATGAAGTCCCGCAGTTCCAGATCATCGGGACGGGTCACCCATGCAAGATAGGTGTAGCTTACGCCAGTTTTCACCGGCTTGCCCAAGGCGAACACTTCGGGGCGTTCCTTGACCAACACAGCCAGCGACGGCAATGCCTGAATGACCGCGTCCACTTCGCCCGTCGCGAGGGCCACATAGGCGTCGGGGAATGACGGATAGAGTTTCAGTTCACCAAAGCCTTCGCCCTCCGCCGTCAGGCGTTCGTCCAAAGCGCGTGCGATCGGCTCGGCGAATGATGCCAGCTGGGTGCCGACTTTGAGACCGGCCAAATCATCTTCCGACATAAGTTCCGTGCCGACGCGGGTCGCGAAATAAGGCTGCCCATCGGCCATCGGCATGGTGTAGGCATACCGCTGCGCACGCTCTTCGTTGATTGCCACAGTGGTCGCCACGAAGTCGAACTTTTTCGCCAAAAGACCGGGAAGGACGCCTTGCCAAGGCAGATCGAGTTGATCGAGTTCGACGCCCATTTCAGCGACCACTTCCGTCAGAAGATCTTTGCCATATCCAACGATCTCTCCGTCTTCAACGAACTCAAATGGTGGGAAAGCCGCCTCTGTGGCAACCGTGACCTTACCTGCGGCGCGGATCTGTTCCAGCGTGTTCTGTGCGAAACTGCCGCCAGCGGTCAAAGCCAACCCCAACGTCAGTGCAGCTGTCCAAAGAGGGCGCCGCAAATTGTGCAAATTCATGAAATTCTCCATTTAGCTTTGGTTCGCCGAACAGTTCTTCGACTACCTGATTAACTAAATGCGGTGAAATGGAAGAACAGGCGATGTTAACAAATACGCGGACAGGGGGCTGCGAAGTGCCATGCTATGTCTAATAAAGCAGCAGATACTTGCCGCGTGCTGGATTGATAAGCGGTGCTGATACTGTTTGGCCTTTGGCTCAGATTCCGCAAACGCAGATCTAAAAAGCACAGGTTTCTGGCCTTCGTATTATGCTTGCCTTGGTGAGCCTATTTGGTCACGGGCGATTGCACCGAAGAACGTGGAGCATCTTGGGCATTGTTTCCGGAAGATGCGCCCAACAACCGTTACAAATTTTGCAAGGAGACCTCAATTGCCGCGCTCCGCGCGTCGGACTGGCGATGATTTGGCAGAGAATATCGGAGCCCTGTGATCCAAAAGCAGCCACAGGCGCTGGCATGTTGCATTTCGGTTGTTCCAGCGGCAAGCTAAAATTTCGCTCTTGAGGCTAAGACAGGTTGCGGGTTGGTCGTAGGTTGCCGTCAGGTCCGTTCGATGGTGTGCCTGTGCAAGAGGCTAGGCTTGTTTGGATACAGGCGACCACGGTACCGTCAGCCAAGACACTGAAATGAGCGGTAAGGCTAGCGAGGCAGGCTCACTACCGGCGGAGGCAGCGCAGAAGACCTCAATCGTGTCATACTGGATTTGATTTTATAGGTGACCAGTCAGGCTTTCAGGATCGAAAACATAAGATCGGCTCAAAGCACTGGCCGTTGAGGGATGGGACAATGGAAGAGAACGATCCGCCGATCGAGTACATCAAGCGCACGCGTGAGTACTATTGGGCGCTGGGCTATGGTGCACCCTATGTCTGGGCTGCCTTCGAAGATGTGCCATTTCAAGCACTGAAAAAGCCATTGAATGAGAGTGTGGTCGCCTTGGTTACCACGGCGGCGCCGTTTCGGGCGGAGAATGGTGATCAGGAGCCGGGGGCGCCCTATAATTCAGCCGCAAAATTCTACGAGGTCTATACCGGCTCCACAGTTGAGGTGCCAGATCTGCGGATTTCGCACATTGCGATAGACCGCGATCACACCACTGCCGAGGATCAGGAAGCCTATTTTCCGCTTGAAGCGATGAGGCAGGCCGCGCTCGAGGGCCGCATCGGACAGCTTGCTGAACAGTTTTTCGGACTGCCGACAAATCGCTCCGCGCGGACTACTCTCGAGGTGGATGCGGCCGCGCTTCTCGCTCGATGCAAGGCGGAAGGTGTCGATGCGGTCATACTGGTTCCGAATTGCCCTGTCTGCCATCAATCCGTCTCGCTCGCGGCGCGTGTATTGGAAGCGGGCGGAATCGCGACGGTTGTCATGGGCGCGGCAAAAGATATTGTCGAGCATGTCGGTGTGCCGCGTTTCGTCTTCAGTGACTTCCCGCTCGGCAATTCTGCGGGCAGGCCGCATGACCCCGACTCGCAGCGCATGATCCTGAACCTTGCGCTGGATGTTCTGAAAAACGCTGACGGTCCGCGCACGACAGTGCAGACACCATTGAAGTGGAACGGCGCGGACGCGTGGAAGCAAGATTACTCGAATGCGGCAAAGCTCTCTGCGGAAGAGATCGCGCACCGAAAGCGTGCATTTGACGCTGCCAAAAGCATCGCGAAACAGCTGCGGTCGGGGGACACGTCGTAGTTTCAGGCGAGCTGCGTGGTGCGGAGCACTCTCGGCCGCTCCTATCTCAGTGGAGAGTGTGGTGCAGTCCTTCCCTCATGAGGATTGCCGCAAATGGGGCGTGTACTCTGATCCCTACGCGCCACGCCGCTCTGCATCACGGAAACAGCCTAAATTTCAAAGTGTATACCAATGTATACTGTCGACCTTTTTATTTCTCTCCGCTATGAAAAGGAAAATGCAATCTTAAGGAGTGTCCAATGTCCGATATCATTTACACCAAGGTCGACGAAGCGCCGGAACTGGCCTCTGCTTCGTTCCTGCCCATCATCCAGAAATTTGCGGACGCAGCCGGTGTTTCGGTCACGACCAAAGATATAAGCCTTGCGGGCCGTATCCTCGCGACTTTCCCGGAATATCTGGACGCGGCACAGCGCCAGCCGGATGATCTGGCCGAGCTTGGCGAACTGGTAAAGACGGCAGATGCAAATGTGATCAAGCTGCCCAACATTTCGGCCTCCGTACCCCAGCTGGTCGCAGCTGTTAGGGAGCTCCAGGCGAAGGGATTTGCCTTGCCTGATTATCCGGAGACGCCCACCACTGATGCAGAAAAAGCCGTGCGCGCGAAGTATGACGGGATTAAAGGCTCCGCCGTGAATCCGGTTTTGCGCGAAGGAAACTCGGACCGCCGCGCCGCAAAGGCGGTCAAAAGCTTCGCCCAGAAAAACCCGCACCGTATGGGCGACTGGTCCGCTGACAGCAAAACCTCGGTATCGGCCATGAATGGCGGAGATTTTTTCTCCAACGAGACTTCCGTGACGCTGGAAAAAGACGCAACTGCCTCGATCGTGCTGAGCACGCCGGATGGCGATACTGTGCTGAAAGAGGGCCTCAGCTATCCCGCAGGCACTGTTGTGGATGCCACCTTCATGAGCGCCGCGGCACTCAATGCCTTTCTCGCGGACGAGATTGAGAAAACCAAAGCCGAAGGCACGCTTTTCTCGCTGCACATGAAAGCGACGATGATGAAGGTCTCCGATCCGATCATCTTCGGGCATGCTGTAAAAGCCTTTCTGGCGCCGGTGTTCGAGGCGCATGGCGAGGCGTTGGCGAAACTGGGCGTGAACCCCAACTCGGGGCTCGGCGATCTGCTCTCGCGCGTCAAGGACGACGCGGCGATCATGGTCGATATCGAAGCCTGCATGGCCGAGCGGCCGCCGATGTACATGGTCGATTCCGATAAGGGCATCACCAACCTGCACGTCTCCTCTGATGTGATCATCGATGCGTCCATGCCCGCACTCATCCGCGCAGGCGGTAAAGGCTGGGGCCCGGACGGCAAGGATTCTGACACGAATTGCGTGATCCCCGACAACTCCTACGCACCTGTCTATGACGAGACGATCAAGTTTTTCAAAGAGAACGGCAAGATGAACCCGGCCACCGCCGGCACCGTACAGAACGTTGGCCTGATGGCACAAAAGGCGGAAGAATACGGCTCCCACCCGACCACTTTCGAAATCGCGCAGGCGGGTACCGTGAAGATGATCCTCGACGATGGCACCGTGCTGCACCAGCATGAGGTTGAAGCCGGCGATATCTGGCGCTCCGCCTCCGCGCGTAAGGCGCCGATTGAGGATTGGGTGAACCTCGCCATCGACCGGCAGCGCGCAGAAGGATGCCGCGCCATCTTCTGGCTCGATGCCGACCGCGCCCACGATGCCGAACTGATCGCCTATGTAAAACCGATCCTTGAGGCCAAGGGCGTGACTGACAAATTCGAAATTCTGGCGCCGCGCGAGGCGACACGCGCCTCCTTCGAGATCATTACGAAGGGCGAAAACACCATCGCAATCACGGGCAACGTGCTGCGCGATTATCTTACCGACCTCTTCCCGATCCTCGAGCTTGCGACCTCGGCAAAGATGCTGTCGATCGTCAAGTTGATGAACGGCGGCGGTCTGTTCGAGACAGGGGCAGGCGGTTCCGCACCGAAGCATGTCCAGCAACTCAACGAGCAAAACCACCTGCGCTGGGACAGTCTGGG
>JAGXHD010000047.1 GCA_024636395.1 Sulfitobacter sp. | reverse complement strand
GCATTTTTCCACGTGGGCATCCTGTCAATGTGAACCTGCTGCGCCACATCTTCGAATGTTGGCACCTCCTGGCGGGCGCTAAAACGCGGGTTCAACCCTTGCTTTGCCATCCGGCGATATTCCAGTGCTCGCTCGCGCGCTTGGTTCAGAGGAACGATGTCTGCTCCACCGAGACCAAAGTCAGTGCGCAACGGAGCGCCCTTCTTGTTCTTTTGGCCTTTGACGACCACCCGCACGATCCAACGCCGTGCGCCCGACGGATCCACCACCAGATAAAGGCCATTGCCATCACCATGACGCCCAGCGCCAAGATTCTCGACCAGCTTCTTCGTCAATTTGCCAGACAGAGCCATTCAAAAAATACCACATTCCGTACCACTCAGGGAACGAGTATGGGCATAACCGAAAGAAACTCAAGGCAAATGACGGCAGGCGTTAAATTCATGTAAACAATAGAAAAAGGCCGCTGAAAGCGGCCCATTCAAGTTCAGTAAAAAGGTATGATGGCGGATCGACAGGGATTCGAACCCTGGAGACGGTCTCCCGCCTACACACTTTCCAGGCGTGCGCCTTCGACCACTCGGCCACCGATCCGTTGGAGGGTCTTTAACAAGGGTGGGCGCGTGTGTGCAAGCGGGAAATGATCCGGCACGGCAGCAATTGATCAGCTGTCGAGATGCAGGTAAATCCGGCGGCTCATCCGGCCTTTCTTCTCGATCTTGCCGAGCCGCAGGGCGCCGATCTCTCCGGTCCGGGCGACATGGGTGCCGCCGCAAGGTTGCAGATCGATCCAGTCGGTCTCCTCCCCGATGCGCACGAGGCGTATTTCGCCCACCCCGCGTGGCGGTTTGACAGCCATGGTCTTGACCAGTGCAGGCGCTGCCTCAAGCTCGGCTTCGGTGATCCAGCCATCACTGACCCGAGCATCCTGCTCCACGAACGCGTTGAGCGCCTCCTCAAGCGCCATGCGATCCTCAGGGGCATCAGGCATGTCAAAATCAAGCCGTCCGTGGGTCGCAGAGATGGCCCCGCCCGTCACTCCGAAAGGTACGGCCACAGATAACAGGTGCAGCGCAGTGTGCACCCGCATGTGTTTATGCCTGCGGTCCCAATCGAGATGTTGCACCAGATGACAGCCGATAGGCGGAAGGGCCAAAGGCTCCGAAGGGACCAGAACGATCTGGTTGCCCTCGCCCTTGACCGCAGTGGCGATCGCAAGGCGCTTGCCATCCCACTCGAGCGCGCCGCTGTCACCGGGCTGGCCGCCACCTTTGGGATAAAACACAGTCGCGTCCAGCACGACACCCCCCTCGACTGTATGGGCAAGCACCCGAGCCGCCGCATCGCGCCGGTACGGGTCCTCACGAAAGAGCATTTCCGTCATAGCTCGTCCCCTTCAGATCCTGCTGCGTCCGGTGCGCCGGTCTTGGCTACAATTTCCCCTCGGGCAGACCCGCCAGCATCCGGCGCACTGCGCAGCACCTCGGGGTTACGCAGCCAGATATCTTGCTGCGCAAAGGGGATCTCGATCCCTTCTTCTGCAAAGCGTCTGGCGATTTCGTGGTTCACATCGTTTTTGACAAGATTAAGCCACGTCACGTCGCGCAGGAAAATACGGATCTCGAAATCCATCGACGACGCTCCGAAATTCAGGAACAGAACCTGAATGGGCGGATTGGCAAGCGCCATGGGCTGCGCGTCGGCGATTTCCATCAGGATCCTCTCGACCTTTCGCGTGTCGGTGCCGTAAGCGACGCCGACGGGAATGATAACCCGCCCCACGGTGTTGCCGCGGGTAAAGTTAGTAACGGTGCCGCTGACGAGATCAGCATTGGGCACGATCACATCAGTTTTGTCGAAGGTCTCGATCCGGGTCGAGCGCACGGAGATATCGCGCACGAACCCCGACTGGCCACCGGTCACCTCAATCCAGTCACCCTCGGAAATCGGTCGCTCGATCAACAGGATGATACCGGAGACAAAATTGGACACGATGTTCTGCAGACCAAAGCCGATCCCTACGGATAACGCGCCCGCAACGATAGCAAGCGAGCTGAGATCGATGCCCGCGCCGGTGATGGCGGCCAACGCCGCGAGAAATATACCAACATATCCCAGACCGGAAACGATCGCGTTCTGCCCGCCCTTGTCGATTTTCGTTTTCGGCAGAACGTTGGTCTTGAGCGCGCCCTGCGCGAGCCGTGTGGCCAGATAGCCACCCGTGAAGATCAGCGCAAAAGTGAGGAAATCGGTGGGCGATATACGCGACTCGCCAATCGCGAAACCGCGCCGGAACGCAGCCCAAATTTCGGTCAGATCCGCAACTCGCGCGCCCCACGCCAGCGCCAGAACCGGCAGCGCCAGCAACAGCAGGACCATCCCGAAGAAAATAGGCAGCAGCGTATCGCGCGCCATCTCGCCCTGACCGGTAATGGCACCGTACACGTCAGCGCTGAACCTTTGCAGCGCCAAGACCAAACCGAGGATCACCAGCGTCAGGACTGTTGGATGCAGCACGAAAGCGCTAGCATTGTAGAAACCAGCCGCCTGAAGCAGCGGCGAGGCTACGGCAACCACAACCGAGACGGTTCCGAGACTGCGCACCAGACGCCCCAGCGTGCTGGCGCGGGTGATCTCCTCACCTTCCTGGCTGATCGTCTCCGAGCCATAATGGCGCAGCAGGCGGCCGATCCGGTACACACCGTAAGAGATCAAAACCGTGAACGGAAAGCTAACCACGGTCCGGGCCAGCGAGCCGCCGTCGTCGAGCTCGAGAATGCGTAACAACAGCATGTTGAAGATGATGAACAATGTAATGCCGCTGACCAGAAAGCGGGCCTCGCTGCGGTCTTTACTGTTCAGATCGAGCAGTGCCAGATCATCATCACGGGCGAAGACCTGTTCCGCGACCCAGCGAAACCCGAGCATGAAACCACCCAGCACAGGCACAAGCAGAGCCAGCTGATCGCCCCGTTCCCCCAGATATCCAGTAGAGCGCGCGGCAAAGCCCAGCAGCGTCAGCCCTACCAGAGGGAACACGATCCGCAAAAGAGAGGCCACGAAGCGCCAGACGCCCAAACCACGTGCGCCGGAGCGCCCTAGCCATGTCACGATCATCTTGGACCACGAGCGCCCCCGCATGATCAGCCCCAGACCGGCCAGCGTCCAAAGTGCGATCAACGGCAGGTTCCGGCGCAGATCGGCCGTGCGCTGCGCTGCCTCCTCCGGCCCAACCTCATTCCAAAGCTTGGAGACAGCCGAGCGCAGCGCTTCGGCCGCAAGGGGCCAATTCGCCGGATTGAGCGGTGTTTCCACACTTTCGACCAGCATTTCCGTCTGCCTGTTGCGCAGGATCGCGTCAATCTCGCCCACAAGCCCGTTCGCGCGTGTGAACGCACTTTCGGCGACCTGCACCGGAGCGGTCAGCTGCGCCAGCTGTTCTTCGAGTTCAGTCCGCTTGGCCACGAGCTCAGCAGCTTCGGGCGCCGCGTCTCCCTCGGCGGGCGCTGGGGCCAACTGCGCCAATTGATCGCGCAGGCTAATAATACGGGTGCTGTTGAGGTTCCGCGCGGCATCAAACTCTTCGCGGTATGTCACAAGCTGTTCGCGCAATGTCTCCAGTGTGGCGTCAGGCGTGTCCGCCTGATCGACTGCCGTTTCAGCCTGTGTGGCCAACGCCCCCCACTGCCCCATGTCTACGCCAGGCACCTCCTGCGCGGCAACACCGCCAGCATAGAAGGCACACAGGCACAGCAATGTGATCCAACGGGCCAGACAGGCGCGCAGAGCGGGGATCATACGTCCTCGAATACCGATGGGATTTCGGCGGGCGCACGGTCGAGCCAATGCGGCACCGGCAGGCCCTTTTCGCGCAGAAATTCGGGATTGAAGAGCTTGGACTGGTAGCGCGTGCCATAGTCACAAAGGATCGTCACGATGGTATGGCCCGGCCCCATATCGCGGGCCATGCGGATAGCGCCCGCGATGTTTACGCCCGAAGACGCTCCGAGGCACAACCCTTCATGCTCCAGCATATCGAAGACCAGCGGCAGGGCTTCGGTGTCGGGGATATTGTAAGCAAAATCAGGCGTGAAACCTTCGAGGTTTTTGGTGATGCGCACTTGGCCGATGCCCTCGGCGATCGACCCGCCCTCCATCGCGAGTTCGCCGGTTTTGTAATAGCTGTAGAGCGCTGCACCATCAGGATCCGCGATTCCAATTTTCACGCCCTTAGGCTGGAGCGCCATTCCGGTGCCTGCCAGCGTCCCCCCGGAGCCTACCGCGCAGATAAAGCCGTGGACGTTACCGTTGGTCTGTTCCCAGATTTCAGGGCCCGTCGTCTCGATATGGGCCTGCCGGTTGGCGATGTTATCGAACTGGTTGGCCCAGATCACGCCCTCGTTGGTCGTCCGCGCAAGCTCGGTTGCCAGCCGCTCCGAATAGCGGATGAAATTGTTCGGATTGCGGTAAGGCGCGGCAGGCACCTGCACCAGTTCAGCGCCCGCAAGGCGCAGCATCTGCTTTTTCTCCTCCGATTGCGTCTCGGGAATGACGATGACGGACTTGAAACCCATCGAGGCTCCCACGAGCGCGAGGCCAATGCCGGTGTTGCCAGCCGTGCCCTCCACGATGGTGCCGCCCGGCTTCAGATCGCCGCGGGCAATCGCATCGCGAATGATGTAGAGGGCGGCGCGGTCCTTGACCGATTGGCCCGGATTGAGAAACTCCGCCTTGCCGTAAATCTCGCATCCCGTGAGCGCGCTGGCACCGCGCAATTTGATCAGGGGCGTATTTCCCACTGCGTGTTCCAGATCGCGCGCTACAAGCATTTCGGGCCCTCATTCATGGTGCCCTGCATATCTAACGGCCTACTGCGCCGACCTCAACCTGCTTCGGTGATGCGC
Organism: Sulfitobacter sp.; assembly: GCA_024636395.1. Taxonomy (GTDB): domain Bacteria; phylum Pseudomonadota; class Alphaproteobacteria; order Rhodobacterales; family Rhodobacteraceae; genus JAGXHD01. The sequence goes on along the minus strand of JAGXHD010000047.1, from coordinate 605 downwards.
CAGCCAATAGGCGAGAAGCGCAAGCGGCGTATTCGCCAGCGCCTGCCGTTCGGCCATGGCAAGGAAATCTGCGAAACAAAGCAAGCGCGAGCGGATGTTTTCCGCCTCCGTCTCGAGGCCCCCGATGCCTGCGGCATCATCGGGCAGATCCGTAATGCCTACGTAAATGTGATAGTATCCCGTCGAGTCGCCCGGGCTGGGATAGCCGCGCGCGACAGTTTCCAGCCTGCCGACTGCCAGCCCCGCCTCCTCGCGGGCCTCGCGCAGTGCGGCGTGCTCGGGCTGCTCGCCGGGATCGACACGGCCCGCGATAGGCTCCAAATGCCAGATCTCCCGATCACCGCGCCCCAAAGGACCCATGCGCATCTGCTCGACCAGAAGTACGCGGTCCCGCACAGGATCATGGGGCAGGACAAGCGCGGCATCCCCCGCAATGAAATAGGACCGCTCAAGTTGCTCCGACATGCTCCCGTCGAACTTTTGATGCCGCAGATCAATCTCGTCGACCGCAAAATAACCGGTATAGGCGCGGGCGCGTCGAGCAACCTCGATCTGCCCGTCAAACACGCCCTGCCCCGCCTGTGTCTGGGCGCCCAAGACCTTCG
>JAGXHD010000046.1 GCA_024636395.1 Sulfitobacter sp. | reverse complement strand
CCTTGCGAGCCCGCGAAAACCACTTTAACACCCGCCCACCAGACCCCCGCGGAGAGGTGCCGGAGTGGTCGAACGGGGCGGTCTCGAAAACCGTTGAGGGTGCAAGCCTTCCCAGGGTTCGAATCCCTGTCTCTCCGCCACGATGCTGTGTCAGAACATTGATTCTAATGCCTAAATAATCGCTGCTGGCGTGGGTAGATACACTTCTGGATACACTAAAATTTTTTTCTTGGCCAAGATAGACCTGCGCGCATAGTGTTGAGAGGCGTTACTGCGTCTTAGGCGATTTGTGCATTGAACTAGCTACACAATTCAATCCTCCGTGTGGGGACTGATAGTCCGAACCGATGGCAATCGAAGCGCGTGAAAAAAACGGGATTGATCTTGATTGGCGGTGCTTGGTGCAAGCCATTCCTGAATGGTTGAGGTCTTGCCAGCCGGAGGTTCAAGGATGGCCAACAGTGAAGACAGCAAGCAATCCGATGATGGAAGTATTTCAGCAGAGATGCGGTCGGCACTGACCCTCATTGAGGTCGCACTTAATCGGTCCATTCAAAGAAAGTGGGCGGAGCGGAGCCCGAAGATTTCACGCGAAGAAGCGTTGGCTCAGGTTAAGCAAACACTCTCTGAGCAATTATTCAACAGAGATCTTCTGAACTCGAAAGAAGCAATATTCCTGCGTGGTAGCATCGCAATCGAAGAGGTGTTCGACCCAATCCCTCCTAGCGAAGAAACCATCGAAGCGGCAATTGAAGGTGCTTTGGACGACTATGAGACATTTCTGGCAATCCGCACGCTGGTTGTGTTGGGCTACGACCACCAGTCTCCTGCGTTGAAACGTTTTAAGATTCTTTTTTTGGCCGGCATGATCCAAGAGCCAAAGGGCAAACCCGGGCCATCGATCGTTAGGGATATTCATCGCAACATGATCATCGCGTCCCAGGTTCAGCAACTCGAGTGCCTTGGGATCTATCCGACGCGCAACTCGGCAACCGAGACGAAGCATAGCGGGTGCGATTTGGTGGCGCTTGCACTGTCGGAACTCGATGAGCATATCGAATATTCCAAAGTCGAACGGATCTGGAAGAAGCGAGGGCAGCGACCAAATCTAAGTATTCTATATGATTTACTCTCCCCTGCTCTGAGGAACACTTTACCCTTGGGCAGTGCGTCGGACTAATTAACCGAAAACTAATCCGATGCATGCTCTGGCCATGTCTGTGAGTCTCCGCAAGTAGCAAATGACCGGAGGCAATATGACCAGTACACGTTTCACTCATTGGATTACGGATGAAAGTCAGGCAGCGGATTCTGGTGCTTGCGCCGACACCGTGATCCTCTCGCACGAGCAACCGAGCGACACCATTAACTCATTTCAACAATTCACGGACCGCTTAATTCGGGACACGGAAGGCGCTAAGATCATTGGCGGCTCCAAAGCCACCTGGTGGCGCCGGGTAGCTGATGGCACTCTGCCTCAGCCGATCCGCATCGGTTCCATGACACGCTGGAGGTTGTCCGAACTGCTGGCTGTGATCAATGCATTGGCTGATGCCGGTGAACCACCAGCACAGATCAAAATTGGCGATGATATATTTCGGGCCGATCTGAAAAAGAAAATCTTACTCAAAAACCCTTACAAAGAGGAGGCTGAGTAATGAATTGTAAACTTGGTGCCTCGGTCGCGCCCGCCAGCGCGACCGAGGAATTGCTGAATTCCAAGCAGAACTTCACAGCGTCTACATCAGAGCCGAAAAATGACTGGGATGCAATGCCCGCTTACGTTTTTACGGCAGAGCCTGCGAAGGCAGCGCCGTTTCGGTTCGAAAGGGGCACATGATGACTGGACAAACAAATCTGACAATCATCACCGCACTCAAGCCGAAGCAGCTTTCCAAAGGCTATACCCTGGGAGCAACCGGCGAACTGCTGAAATCGCCTGGCGGCAATCTGGTGCAGGGCGAGGTCGAAACACGGATTATCGGTACTCTGGCAGACTTGTCCCCGATCTTGGAAAGCCTGACACCGGCGCAGGCGCTGGTCTTTGGCGTGCCGATCAAAGCCGCACTCCGTGTGATGACCCGCAAAGCCTTCGCGGATGCTGGTAGACCCGCAGGTGCGACAACCCGCACAAATGACGCCTTCAGTTGGCCGCAGGGGCCGGGGGTGTTGATGATGGACTATGACCCGCGTACCGGCGCTGATCCGCTTGACCGTCTCGGGCTGGTGCAGTTGATCCGTGCAGCGGCGCCCGGTCTGACAGATGCGGCGCTGTTGTGGTTACCGAGCGCATCAAGCTGCATCTGGCAAGGTGACAAAGAAGTGCGCGGCGTAATGGGTCAGCGCATTTATGTGCTCGTGCAGGACGCAACAGACATACCTCGGGCAGGTAAGGCGTTAGTAGCGCGCCTTTGGCTGGCGGGTCATGGCAATATCGAAATCAGCGCGTCTGGGGCGATGCTGGAGCGCACACTTGTTGACGCATCGGTCTGGCAGCCATCGCGCCTAGACTTCGCAGGCGGGGCAGCTTGTGGTGCCGGTCTGGATCAACGCCGGGGCGCCCCGGTTACCATCGAAGGCAACATGCACCAGATCGACAGCCGTGACGCCTTGCCCGACCTGACACAGGAAGAAATCGAGCGATTGGCGGGGATCAAGGTGGAGGCAAAGAGAGCATCGAAACCCGAAGCGGATGGCGTCGCAGAGGATTGGATTGCCGCGCGTGTGCGGGAGATGGTCGCGCCAGAGGATAAAGGCGACCCCGAGGCGATCAAGAGTGCCAAACGGATCGCCTGCCGGGCGCTGGAAACTGGTGTCTTGGCTAGCGACTTTGTAGTGGCAGTCGAAATTTACGGAAAGATTGAGATGGTGTCGGTCGGCAATATGCTGGACAACCGCGAAAAGTATCACGGCGCGCTGACACGGGATCCGCTTGAACCCGACTATGATGGCGCGCGGCTGGTTGGGCGATTGTTCCTGCTGCAAGCGCGCCCCGCGCTTTATTCCTTTGCGCATGGCGGCATAACCTATTGCCTGCACCGCCCGCCCGCCCGCGTGGAATTGGTTAAGGGCCACACTGCAGAGGCTGCGACCGCGACCATCGACCTACTGCGCCGCGATCCGGTTGCCTTTGACTTTGGAGGGCAGCTTGCTCTTGCGGATGACGGACGAGTGCATCCGCTTTGCGAACACGGGTTAGCGCATCACCTGGGCCACATGACGCAATTCTGGAAGCAAGTGCCGCAAGGTGGTGTGGCCGTGCCGCTGGATTGCGACCCGCCTGTCGGGATGCTTAAACAGATCATCGCGCAGGGGGAACGCCGCAAGCTGAAACCGCTTGATGGTGTCATCACCGGACCGACTATTCGCCTTGATGGATCGATACTAACCGCTCCGGGGTATGACGCCATCACCCGCCTGCTTTTTGACCCTATGGGCGAGCAGGTACCAGTCATTCCGATGCGCCCGACGTTTGCGCAGGCAAGCGAGGCGCTGGACTTGCTGATGCGACCTTTCGAAACCTTCCCTTTCGTGGACGCGACCGCGCGGGGGGCGCTGCTGGCCGCGATCCTGACAACCGCTGTTCGCCCGGTTTTGCCGACTGCGCCCGCCTTTGCATTTGATGCGCCTATTCAAGGCAGCGGCAAGACGTTGCTGGCGTCCTGCATCGGTGCACTGATCGAGGGACGGTCGCCGGACGTATGGCCGCACACGCAAGGCCGAGACGATGAAGAAACCCGCAAGCGACTGTTCACGGCGCTACGTACTGGTAGCCGGGCGCTTATTTGGGACAATGTGACCGGGACTTTTAACAGTGCCAGCATGGCCTCATTCATCACCGCCGATATAATGGTGGACCGGGTGCTGGGCAAATCAGAAAGCATCCGCATCCCGAACCGAGCGTTACTGATCCTGACCGGCAACAACTTGTCACTCGCAGGTGACTTGCCGCGCCGCGTAATCATTTGCCGGATCGACCCGGAAACAGACCAGCCCTTTGCACGTCAGTTTGATTTGGACCCGCTGGCATATGTGCTGCAACACCGCACCGAAATGTTAGGCGCGGCCTGCACGCTGATCCGCGCCCGGTATACACATATGACGCAACCCGCCGCCGGGCGGTTGGCATCATTCGAGGCTTGGGACGACTTGGTCCGCCAAACCGTTGTTTGGGCTGACACGACGCTGCGCCCATTTGAGTTCGGCGATCCTATGGATCTTGTGCGCGAGGCACAGGCCGCTGACCCGGAGACCGATGCGCTGTTTGCCCTATTGGATGCTTTGCGAGATCATTTTGGCGATGCCGAATTTTCCACTAAGGAAGTTATGGCGGCAATCCAACACGATCCCATGCGCAGCGCAATCGCGACCGCGATCATTGACCTTGCAGGCGTCAATCCCACGCTATCAGTCCACAGTCTGGGCCGAGTGCTAAAATTCCGTGAGGGCCGCATCGTGCATGGGCTGCGCCTGACTGGTCGGCAGGACAAAAACGATGGCGTGAGGATGTATCGCGTCCGGAAGGTCGTATCCGAATAATACGGGTTTAACGGGGATAACGGGAGTTTTGTCAGTCACACGGAGAGCGGAGAGATCCCTCAAATATAAATAGCGGGAAATAGTCCCGTTAAAGCCGTTAAACCCGGCATCTGAGGCGTGTGATTCAGACGCATGGTCCTGATTGCTATCGCCAACCGAAAACGGCGGCCGCAAGGATATAAAGGCTCTGCGCGGTAAGGTGCTTCTGGTGAACGTCTGGGTAGCCTGATGCACATGGTAGGGATTTCAGCCAAACCGACGAACAACATCGCCCTGCGAGGCGGTTCAACCTTGGTTGGACCTAATGGTGTCGATCGGTTGATATGTTTAAAAAGGTTGATATTCGCCATATGATTTGTGACGACACAGCCCAGATCGATATTCGAAAGCTGGCGCGACGAGTGCCGGCCATCCCGGACGTCATTAACTTTGATGGCGAACGGATCGTCACAACGTGGACCAGCACCAACTTCGGTGGATGTCGAAAGTGGTTTCTCTGCCCAACATGCGACCGCCGTTGCGCGATCATTTATCGCTTGGGGAATGGGCCTGTGTGGTGCTGCCGTATTTGCGGCGCCGGACGCTATCTCAGCGAGCATGAAATCCCCAAAGCAGCGGCACAGACACCAAGTAAACTGTTGCTGCGCGCAGCAGTGGTGTATTCAAAGTGGGATCGTTTAGGGGTGGTATTCTGATGACCGCTGTTTAGATTTGGTTATCTATCGTTGGTTAGCTCGTAGCATCATCACCACCGAACACACCGGCCTCTGATAATATGTCGAACATTATTTTTGTATCAAATCGTTGAGAAATTCGGACACTGGCTCGACCCCTGACATCCAAAGGTGATCCCGCGCCCGTGTCGCAGCTACGTAAAGCAAGTGCCTTTCCGTGGCCATCACTTCGTCCAGTTGCATCTCGTCTCGTGCACTCAACAAACGGTCCTCATCCGGAATGATATCGTGGTCGAGCGCGATAACTGCGACAGCACGGAATTCCGCACCCTTCACATCGTGCATAAGCAAAATATTTGAGATATCGCCAATATCGGAGTCAATTTTCTCTGCTACGTCATTCGATCGGACCAAGACGGCAATCTCGTCTTTCTCGAACCCATCATGCGCGAGACCCTGAAGCCATGTGCGTAAGCCCTCAACCTCATCTGATCGAGAGGGGAAAGCCTTTATGACCGGCGCCGGGCCATCAAAAACTGACGTCACGCCCAGCCGGTTTTCCTCAGCACCGTCCGCTTCAACAAGTGTCTCCGGCAGAAGTCCTTCACTCTGTCGTTTAATCTGGTGGGAGGTCCGGTAATTGACCTTTAGGCTACGCGACCTGCCCCGCAATTCGATGCCCGCCGCGATCCAAGGAAACGGGGCTCGAAAGATGCGCTGGCCGATATCACCGCCGAAGAAAAGTCCGTTCTCCTTGATCCCGAGCGTGGAGCCGAGCAGGAGGAGCTGCGCCACTGAGATATCCTGTGCTTCATCGACGACCGCATGGGTGTACCGGAATCTGTCGAGGCGTCGCAAATCATGGGCCATCGCGGATTCAGTGGTCCAGCCTACACTCTCCATCCTCGCTTGAACTGCCGCGAACACCTCCCATAACTCATCGCGCCGAGAAGCCGCCATCCGAACCTTTCGGCCTAGGCGTGGCAGCTCCCGGTAGGTCTGCGCATCCCGGACATCCCATGCATCTACGATGAGAGACCATTCATCGAACAGAAATCCCGGGTCCAGATCAATGCCGGTCTCGAATACGACCGACGCCAGAAGCTCGCGGATCTCGGTCTTGGTGGCGACGTGCCTCGCACCAAAGGATTGCACATGGAGATCTTGGATGACTTCATCCAGCGCCGCGACCTTGATGCGATTTCGTACGGTATCATTCGCCAGCAGAGGCAGTTTCTCGGCCAGACGCCTCGCCAGACGGGCGTTGAATGTCGTCAAAAGGACCTTCGCATCGGGCTGCTGGGCCATCCTCACAGCGCGATGCAGCCCGACTACGGTTTTGCCAGTGCCAGCAGACCCGATAACACGCGCAGGTCCGTTGAAATCCCGGTCCACGAATTCCTGTTGCGCCGGGTGCAGGTAGACTGACCATTTCTCCCACGGGGCGTCGAGGGCGGCGCGGAGTTCATCGAGGTTCTCCATCGTGCGGAAGCGGCGCCCTGCATCCGGGTGGGAAAAGGGATCGCCGCCGGGTTCGATTACAGGGGATTCATCGGGGCGTACGCCAGTCGCTGCCTGTAGAAGCGCTTCGGCGGCCTCCGAAGGCAGGTGCCCGGCGATGTCGAGCACGGTTTCGTCAGTCGCGTCCCGAACAGTGTCGAGCCAGTCTGTCGGAACGCCCCAAGACAGCAACGTATCGTCGCTCTCTTCCCTGAAGAGCCGTGGCAACAGGACGGCTGTCAAGCCCGGCGCAAAAAGGGTCAGTTTCCCGGTGTAAAATTGGACAGTTTGGTTGGGAGTTAGCGGCGCCTTGGCGCGCGTGCTTGCCAAATAGCTGACGCGTGTCAAGGCGCGCTGGCCGCAGGCCAGCCCTTCTGATCCCGGGTTTATG
>JAGXHD010000045.1 GCA_024636395.1 Sulfitobacter sp. | reverse complement strand
GGATCACTTCGCTGGGGCTCTCGTCGGTACCCGCGATCATCGAGCCTACCATGGCGCAGGAGGCGCCCGCCGCAATTGCTTTGGCGAAATCACCCGAAAACTTGATGCCGCCGTCGGCGATCACGGGGATCTCGCCGGCCGCTGCCGCGCAATCCATGATTGCGGTGAGCTGCGGCACACCAACACCCGCGACCATCCGAGTGGTACATATGGAGCCCGGTCCGATGCCTACTTTTATGGCATCCGCTCCCGCGCCAATTAACGTGCGCGTGGCCTCGCCTGTGGCGACATTGCCCGCAACGACCTGTACTTCGTTGCTGAGCTTCTTGGCCCGCTCGACGGCGATCGCCACCCCCTCGGAATGGCCGTGGGCCGTGTCGATTACGATCATATCCACGCCTGCATCGACCAATGCCTGCGACCGCTCGAAACCAGCATCGCCCGTGGTCGTGGCTGCCGCAACCCGGAGGCGGCCCAACTCATCCTTGCAGGCGGTGGGGTTAAGAACCGCCTGCTCGGTGTCTTTCAGCGTCAAAAGCCCGGTGAGCTTGCCCTTGCCGTCGGTTACCAGCAGCTTTTCGATCCGGCGCGCCTTCATCAGGCTGATCGCCTCTTCACGGTCGGCGGGCTCTTGAAGGATCGCCAGATTGTCACTGCTCATCATCAGATGAACGGGCGTGTCGTCGCGGTGGGCAAATCGCATGTCACGGTTGGTCACGATACCGACCACGCGGCCCAGCTCGTCCACCACCGGAAAGCCGGTCACGTTGTAGCGCTCCTGCAGCGCCTTGGCGTCCGCCAGCGTCTGGTTGGCACGCAGGGTGATCGGATTATACACGATCCCGCTCTCGAAGCGCTTCACGCGCCGGACCTCGCGGGCCTGCTCGTCGATGGTCAGATTGCGGTGGATCACGCCCATGCCGCCTGCCTGCGCCATGGCGATCGCCATGCGGCCTTCGGTCACGGTGTCCATGGCAGAACTCAAAAGCGGGATGTTCAGAGCAATGGACGCGGTCACGTGGGTGCGGGTGTCAGCGGTCGAGGGGAGCACCGAGGATGCGGCTGGTACCAGCAACACATCATCGAACGTCAGGGCCTCACGAATCTCCATATCAACCTCCACAGGTAATGGCATCATTTGGCGGTTTCCTATCTCATGGATACGCCGGATTGGAAAGGCCCCCAAATTCGAAAGGCAGAGGGGCAGATGCTTGCATTTGCGCGGCCCTTGTCCAAAGGTACCTGCAACAAGGGGTGGGTTATGACGAAACACGGATATGAGGGAGGCAGGCTCGACCTTCCGTTTGTGGGCATCGCCACGTTCGGCAAACGCCCCTATGAGCCGGACTGGGACAAACTTGACGCCGATGTGGCGATCCTCGGTGCACCCTTCGATGCGGGGACGCAGTACCGCAGCGGGGCGCGATTCGGGCCGCGCGGTGTGCGCGAGGCATCGACCCTGTTCAGCTTCGGCTATGCAGGCGCTTACGACCATGAGGACGACGCGGTTTATCTTCCCGGCGATGTCAACATCGTCGATATGGGCGACGCCGACATCATCCACACCGATACCGAAGCCAGCCACGCCAACATCGAGGCAGGCGTGCGGGCCGCTCTGGAGGCCGCCGCCCTGCCCGTGGTCATCGGCGGTGATCATTCGATCAACATCCCCTGCATTCGTGCCTTCGATGGCCAAGGCGATATCCACATCCTGCAAATCGACGCGCATCTGGATTTCGTCGACGTGCGCCACGGGGTGCGCCACGGCCACGGCAATCCCATGCGCCGCGCGGCAGAGGCGCCCTATGTCACTGGCCTGACGCAAGTGGGCATCCGCAATGTCAGCTCCACCGCCAAGGAAGGCTACGATGATGCTCGCGCGATGGGGTCGGATATCATCAGCGTCCGGCAGGCGCGCAGCATGGGTACAGGCGGCGTGTTGGCCCATATACCACCCGATGCACGGGTCTATGTGACCCTCGATATCGACGCCTTCTGTCCCTCCATTGCACCCGGCACAGGTACGCCGTCGCATGGCGGTTTTCTCTATTACGAAGTGTTGGAGTTGCTGCAGGCAGTCGCACAGCGCCATGAGGTCGTCGGTATGGATCTGGTCGAGGTCGCACCCGATTACGATCCCACGGGCTCCACGCAGATTCTTGCGGCGCAGATTCTGCTAAACTTTCTGGGGTTTATCTTCCACGCACGCCTGCGGACCTGACGCACGCGCGGTAAAATGACCCCATTGCACGGATTTATGACGCGTGCAGGCTTCCCCTGCCGTGGCACATGGCTATGTTGCCCTGAAATAGACACAGGACGCCAGCATCATGAGCGACAACCCCCTCGTTATCTTTACTCCCTCCGGCAAGCGCGGCCGCTTTCCGGTTGGCACGCCCGTTCTGACGGCAGCGCGCAAGCTCGGGGTCGATCTCGATTCGGTCTGCGGCGGGCGCGGCATCTGCTCGAAATGCCAGATTACCCCCGGCTATGGCGAGTTCTCCAAACACGGCGTCACAGTCGAGGCGGACGCCCTGTCGGAGTGGAATGCCGTCGAGGCGCGCTACGACGAGAAGCGCGGGCTGAAATCGGGTCGCCGTCTGGGCTGTCAGGCGACCGTGCTCAAAGATGTGATTATCGATGTCCCCGCCGAAAGCCAGGTCCACAAGCAGGTGGTGCGCAAGCGCGCCGAGGTCCGCGCGATCACGCTTAACCCTTCGACCAAACTCTACTACATCGAGGTGCAGGAGCCGGACATGCACGACCCCTCCGGCGATCTTGAGCGGTTGCGAAAGGCCTTGCTGGAGCAATGGGAGCTTGATGACGTGACGGCGGATCTGCACATCCTGCATATCCTGCAGAAGGTGCTGCGCAAGGGCGACTGGAAAGTGACCGTGGCCGTCCATCTGGGCGATCACGAGCACAAGCCGCGGATCATGCACATCTGGCCCGGTTTTTACGACGGCACGATCTACGGCGTTGCCGTCGATCTGGGCTCCACCACTATTGCGGCACATCTGTGCGATCTACAAACCGGCGATGTGGTCGCCTCCTCTGGCGTGATGAACCCGCAGATCCGCTTTGGCGAGGATCTGATGAGCCGCGTTAGCTATTCGATGATGAACGCGTCGGGCGCCGAGGAGATGACACTGGCGGTGCGCGAGGGCATGTGCGGGCTCTTCACACAGCTTGCAACGGAGGCCGCCATCGACAAGCAGTTGATCGTGGACGCGGTCTTTGTCTGCAATCCGGTCATGCACCACCTGTTCCTCGGCATTGACCCGTTCGAGTTGGGGCAAGCACCCTTTGCGCTTGCCACCTCCAACGCGATCCGCTTGCGTGGCCGCGATTTGGATCTCAACATCCACGAAAGCGCGCGGGTCTACATCCTGCCGTGCATTGCAGGGCATGTGGGCGCGGATGCCGCCGCCGTGGCGCTGTCAGAGAGCCCGCATTTGTCGGACGATCTGGTGTTGGTCGTCGATGTGGGTACCAACGCGGAAATTCTGTTGGGCAACCGCGAGAAGGTGCTCGCCTGCTCGTCTCCCACAGGCCCTGCCTTCGAGGGCGCGCAGATCAGCTCCGGACAGCGCGCCGCACCCGGCGCCATCGAGCGGGTGGAGATTGATCCGGTGAGCAAGTTGCCCCGCTTCAAGGTAATCGGTTCCGATCTGTGGTCCGACGAGGACGGCTTTGATGCGGCCATCGCGCAGACCGGCGTGACCGGCATCTGCGGCTCCGGAATCATCGAGATGGTGGCAGAGATGCGCATGCACGGCATCGTCGATGCCCCCGGTCTCATCGGCACCGCCGAGCAGACAGGATCGTCGGCGGTCTTTCCCGACGGGCGCACTAACAGCTATCTGGTCTACGACGGCACAGAAAATGATGGCCCTAAAATTACGGTCACAAATCGCGACATCCGCGAGATCCAGATGGCCAAGGCCGCGCTCTACTCCGGCGCGCGTCTGCTGATGGACAAGTTCGGCGTCGATAAGGTGGACCGTGTGGTGCTGGCGGGCGCCTTCGGCGCACATATCTCGACCAAGCACGCGATGGTGCTGGGGATGATCCCCGACGCACCGCTGGACAAGGTGACGAGCGCGGGCAATGCAGCGGGCACGGGCGCGCGCATCGCGCTGCTGAACCGCGAGGCCCGCACGGAGATCGAGGAGATCGTGCGCAATATCCACAAGATCGAAACTGCAATCGAGCCGCGCTTTCAGGAGCATTTCGTGAATGCCTCCGCGATGCCTAATGCGGTGGAGCCCTTCCCGATCCTTAATTCCATCGTAAAACTGCCGACGCAGACGTTCAACACCGGTGGCGGCGGTGAAAGCGGTGCGGGCGGCGGGCGGCGCCGCAGGCGGTCCTAAAGCTGCTGATTCCAAGGGCGTTTCGGCCTTGGTTATCCAATAATACCACGATGATATTGCGAGACGGGTGACCCTGCCCTCAAGATCAGATCTTAAGTTTGCGATCGTCCCCGAGACGGTCGCTGGGAACCTATCGCGTGTTTGCGATGTTTCGTCTGCAAAGGTTGCACGCTGGCCGGGATAAAATGGAGTGTTCGTCATGTCTGATTTATGGAAACAAACAAAGTCTGCGGGAATATTTGCCTTGGCTCTGACGCTGTCGCTGCCTTCCTTCGGCCAAGCGGGCGTGGCACAGATGCGGTCAATGGGTGCACCTGCTCCATTTGCATCTGTGATCGCACCCGGGGCGATGTCTGATCTGGTGCAAGTGGATCGGCGCAAAGATGGTAGGGTGCGCGACCAGCGCGGATATGGCCGCGATCAGCGGCGACATGGGCGTGACCAGCGCGTCGACCGCAGAGAGGGCTATCGTGGAGGATACCGCGGCTACAGAACGCCGCGCAACGGGTATCGCCGTGATGACAACGACGGATTGTTCTATCCTCTGGCGGCTTTTGCTCTGGGCGCTATCCTCCTGAATGAGCTGAACAACAACCAACGCCAAGGCCAAGGCCAAACAACATCCCGCGGGTGGAGCCATATTCCGGCGCGGAACATCTCAGCACATGATGATTGGTGCGCTGGAAAGTACCGCAGCTACCGCACTTCGGACAAAACGTTCCAGCCTTACAACGGCCCACGCCGGTACTGTAATTCTCCGTACGACGTACTTTAATTTGCTGGTCCCGGGCCCACGTGACAATGTGGGTCCGGATATTTTTCCAGACTTGACCCAATCTGGTCCTTGGCCTATCCAACGCTGGCAGGCGGGTATGGTGAAAAGGTATCACGGCAGCTTCCCAAGCTTTAGTTACGAGTTCGATTCTCGTTACCCGCTCCAAAGAGATCCGTAAGAGCATTCATCAAAACGATCGAGTCGCGCGTTCGAATTGACCTGAAGCGCGAGATGGTGAAGCAACACTTCCCTAGCCACGGTGGCGGTGTATGAAATCTACAAGCGCTCCGGTCGATGCATCTTCGCCCGACGCATCCCTCGTGCCGTCGATGACGGGTTGCAGCGAAGTTGCAAGCTCCTTGCCCAGTTCCACGCCCCATTGATCGAATGAATTGATGTCGAGAATGACGCCCTCCACAAAGACGCGATGCTCGTAGAGGGCGATGATCTGTCCCAGCGTGAAGGGATCGAGCAGCGGGTAGAGTAGCGTCGTCGAGGGCCGATTACCCGGGAAAACGCGGTGCCGGGCCTGCCGCTCCAAATCGCGGCCTTCAAAGCCGGTCGCCGCCGCCAATTTGCGCGCCTGCTCCAGCGGGCGGCCCAGCATCAGCGCCTTTGACTGGGCCAGACAATTGGCGACCAGCAGATCGTGGTGGTGGGCCAGTTCGGGCTCATGACCTTGTGCGGCCAGCAGAAATTCACAAGGGATCACGCGCGGGCCCTGAT
>JAGXHD010000044.1 GCA_024636395.1 Sulfitobacter sp. | reverse complement strand
CGCCCACACACATGGTGCACAGCGCGTAGCGACCCTTGGTCCGTTGCAGCTGGTAGGCGGCGGTCAGTACCAGTCGCGCACCGGACATGCCCAGCGGATGGCCGATGGCGATGGCGCCGCCGTTGGCATTCACGTGCGGCGCATCATCGGCCACGCCGAGCGCGCGCAGCGTAGCGATACCCTGACTGGCGAAGGCCTCGTTGAGCTCGATCACGTCCATCTGGTCGATGGTCAGACCCGCGCGCTTGAGCACTTTCTCGGCAGCCGGGATCGGTCCAACTCCCATGACACGCGGCGCCACGCCCGCAGCACAAATGGCCACAACGCGCGCCATCGGCTTGAGCCTGTGCTCAGCCGCCGCCGCCGCCGAGGCGATCAGCATAGCCGCAGCACCATCATTGACGCCGGACGCATTGCCTGCGGTCACGGTCTTGTCGGTCCCGTTGATCCCGCGCAGCTTGGCCAGAGCGGCAGCATCTGTCTGGGGGCGGGGATGCTCGTCGCGGTCCACCACCAGCGCATCACCCTTGCGCTGCGGGATCGTGACGGGCGCGATCTCTTCGGCGAATATACCCGCCTTGTCCGCTGCTGCCCAACGCTCCTGCGACCGCAGAGCAAAGGCGTCCTGATCGGCACGGCTCACGCCATGGTCATCGGCCACGTTATCGGCCGTCTCCGGCATCGCTTCGACGCCATACATCTCTTTCATCTTCCGGTTCACGAAGCGCCAGCCAATGGTCGTATCATAGACCGCATTGGCACGGCTAAACGCGGCTTCGGCCTTGGGCATCACGAAGGGTGCACGGCTCATGCTCTCTACGCCACCTGCAATCGCCAGATCCATGTCGCCCGCGCGGATCGCCCGTGCGGCGGCACCGACGGCATCGAGGCCCGAGGCACAAAGCCTGTTGACCGTAATTCCCGGTACATCCACCGGCAGCCCGGCCAACAGGGCCGCCATGCGCGCCACATTACGGTTATCCTCGCCCGCCTGGTTGGCACATCCCATGACCACATCATCAATCCGCGCCCAGTCAACGCCTGCGTTGCGCGCCATCAGCGCGGCGATCGGGCTCGCAGCCAGATCATCGGTGCGGACTGAAGATAGCGCGCCGCCAAAGCGCCCGATGGGTGTGCGTACAGCGTCACAGATAAAAGCGTCGGCCATGAGTAGTTCCTTTAGCTCAGTTGTATCAAGTGTAGCTTAGCAGCTATCCCAAATCAATACACCTGTTACTAAATTGCGTGAGTAGACTTCAGTGCGTAACACGTTTTTCGATCAAGCCGGCGACTTTAGCTTTTTTTCGCATAATCGCGTTTCCGGTAATTGTTCTCAAATCCGCAGTTGCCGAGCGGGGGGGATCGCGCCATGTTAGAGAAAACGCCCGTGCAAACCACGGGTAGCATTGAAACAGGCGGTTGGGGTGCACACATCCCTAACCATACCGGAAGCGGCCCATACGTTGCCTCGAAGAGGGACAAAAGCCGTTTTGCCAATATAAGGAAAAGAGCATGAAAGAGCCTCTGAACGCGAGCTATCCCGTACTGCCATTGCGCGATATCGTCGTCTTCCCCCACATGATTGTTCCCCTATTCGTCGGTCGCGAGAAATCAGTTCGCGCGCTCGAGGAGGTCATGGCCGACGACAAGCAGATCCTGCTGTCGAGCCAGATCGATCCCGGCATCGACGACCCGGACAGCGACGGCATCTTCAAAGCTGGCGTACTGGCGAACGTGTTGCAGCTGCTGAAGCTGCCCGATGGCACCGTCAAGGTGCTGGTCGAGGGGCAGGCGCGTGTGCGCATCACCGAATATCTTGAGAATGACAGTTTCTTCGAGGCCCGTGCCGAGTACCTCACCGAGATGCCGGGCGATGCGGCCACCACCGAAGCGCTGCTGCGCTCCGTGGGAGAGGAGTTCTCTCGCTACGCCAAGGTCAAGAAAAATGTCCCCGACGAGGCGCTAACGGCAGTCGGCGATGCGTCCGATCCTGCACGCCTTGCTGATCTGGTAGCGGGACATCTAGGGATCGAAGTTGCCCAAAAGCAGGACCTGTTGGAAACACTGAGCGTGTCCGACCGGCTGGAGAAGGTCTACGGCCTGATGCAGGGCGAATTGTCAGTGCTTCAGGTCGAGAAGAAGATCAAGACCCGCGTGAAGACACAGATGGAGAAAACCCAGCGCGAGTATTATCTCAACGAGCAGATGAAAGCGATCCAGAACGAGCTGGGCGATGGCGAGGACGGCAAGAACGAAGTCGCCGAACTCGAAGAGCGGGTCGCCAAGACCAAGCTGAGCAAGGAAGCGCGCGAGAAGGCCGACGCAGAGATCAAAAAGCTCAAAAACATGAGCCCGATGAGCGCAGAGGCCACTGTCGTGCGCAACTACCTCGACTGGATGCTGTCAATCCCATGGGGTGTCAAATCCCGTGTCAAAAAGGATCTTGGCAAGGCCGAGGCCATTCTCGACGCCGATCACTACGGTCTCGAGAAGGTCAAGGAACGTATCGTGGAGTATCTTGCGGTGCAGCAGCGCTCGACCAAGCTCAAAGGCCCGATCATGTGCCTCGTGGGACCTCCAGGCGTGGGTAAAACCTCGCTTGGCAAGTCCGTTGCAAAGGCGACAGGGCGCGAGTTCATCCGCATCTCCCTTGGGGGTGTTCGAGACGAGTCTGAGATCCGTGGCCACCGCCGGACCTACATCGGCTCCATGCCCGGCAAGATCATCCAGGCGCTGAAAAAAGCGAAGACCACCAACCCGCTCATTCTCTTGGACGAGATCGACAAGATGGGTCAGGACTTCAGGGGCGATCCGGCGTCTGCAATGCTCGAAGTGCTTGATCCGGAACAGAACTCCACTTTTGTGGATCACTATCTGGAGGTCGAATATGACCTCTCGAACGTGATGTTCCTGACGACGTCAAACAGCTACAACATGCCTGGTCCGCTTCTGGACCGTATGGAGATCATCCCGCTTTCGGGCTATACCGAGGACGAAAAGCGCGAGATCGCCAAACAGCATCTGGTGGCCAAGCAGATCAAAAACCACGGCCTGAAAGCCAAGGAGTTCAAGATCGAGGACAGTGCCCTGACCGGAATGATCCGGTATTACACCCGTGAGGCGGGCGTGCGGAACCTTGAGCGTGAGATTGCCAAAGTGGCGCGTAAGTCGCTAACCAAGATCGTGCGCAAGGAGGTCGAGAACGTCACCGTGACCGGCGACAATCTGCACGAGTTCCTTGGTGTGCAAAAGCACCGCTATGGTCTTGCCGAAAAAGAGGACCAGATCGGTGTGGTGACGGGGCTGGCCTATACTTCCGTGGGTGGCGAACTGCTGCACATCGAAGCGCTGCGCCTGCCGGGCAAGGGCCGGATGAAGACCACCGGCAAGCTCGGTGATGTGATGAAGGAAAGCATCGATGCGGCGAGTTCTTATGTTCGCTCGATTTCGCCCCAGATCGGGGTGAAGCCGCCGGTGTTTGACACGATCGACATCCACGTGCACGTACCGGATGGCGCTACGCCCAAGGATGGTCCTTCTGCCGGCCTCGCGATGGTGACCTCCATCGTATCGGTCCTGACCAAGATCCCCGTGCGCAAGGACATCGCCATGACGGGCGAGGTCTCCCTGCGCGGCAATGCGATGCCGATTGGCGGTCTGAAGGAGAAACTTCTGGCGGCGCTGCGCGGCGGCATCACAACTGTGTTGATCCCGCAGGAAAACGAGAAGGATCTGCCGGATATCCCCGACAACGTCAAAGAGGGGCTGACCATCATTCCGGTAAGTCATGTCTCGGAGGTGTTGGAGCACGCGCTTGTGCGCAAGCCCGAAGCGGTGGAATGGGATGAGGCCGCCGAGGAGGCAGCCGCTGCGGCAGCTCTGGCTGCGAAATCAGGCAGGGGCGACAGCGCGACAGCGCACTGATACCGCGCCCAACGGCTGCTCAAGCGCCGGATATAAAACGAGAAACGCCCCGCAGAATTTTGCGGGGCGTTTTGCGTTTCAACGGCTCATGTATTAATCAACGGCTCATGTATTAAGCGGTCACTTTACTTGGCGCATTTCCAGCCCCAGTTGTGCGTAATCCACAGCCATGTAGCCGAACTTGAACGGAACGACGGCCTGCGGCATCACCTTCGCCACATCCTGTGCCATCACGCCTTCAAACACGGCGTCCCCGCCGATATATCGGAACTGGTAGAGTGGCAGGCCCATGTGAGTAATGCCGACCTGAGTGATGTCCGTTTTGAGGCGTGCATCACTTACCTCAGCGGTCATCCCGACCCCGCCGCCACCGGAATTGCTCGCGAGGGCAATCGCCACAAGTGCGAGTAACAACAATGGCACCGCAGCACCTGCGGAGGAGGACGCCGCTTCTTCAACGATAACGGGCGCTTCTATGACGGGATCGACAAGGGATCCGGCCTGAGTGGTTGTCGCGGCGAGAACCAGCGACAGCGCACTTGCGGACAGCAGTTTTTTCATCATCATTCCTTTTTATGAGGGGCCGAGCTTAAATACCTGCCTTGAGTTTGGCTGACCCTGCGTCAATCTGTCAAGGGTTCTGTAGAAAACGTCCCATATCAGGATGAAAGTTCTGTGCGGGCGCAGGCAAATCTTGCGATGCAGCGCTATTGTCACGCCAGATATGCCCTTAATCATGCCATATGGATTTTTTCTGGGGATCGGCTAAAGTGGAAACAACCATAAATCGAGCAACAGAGCAGGGATACCCATGCCAACATCATCGAAAACCCCGAAATCCGGCGCAACGAAGGCGGGGGCCACGACGAAGGTCGCCGCGCCTGTCGCGAAATCATTCACCAAGGTTGATACCTCAAAGGCGCCTGCGTCATCATCGTCGGCACCCTCCGTCGTGGAGGCCCTTTCGCCTGTCGTTTTGAGCAACGAGCTTCGCAAGAAGGAGCTGTTTGACTTGGTGGTTGCCCGCTCCGGCATGAAGAAAAAAGACGTGAAACCCGTGGTCGAGGCGATGCTGGCCGTGCTGGGTGATGCGCTCGCGGAGCAGCGCGAGCTGAACTTGCAACCCTTGGGGAAAATGAAAGTGCAGCGCGGCAAGGAGCTTCCCGATGGTCGTGCGCTTGTGCTCAAGCTGCGCCAGAAAACCGCCAAGCTCAACGAGGTTTCAAGAGATGCCACCCCCACAAAAACGGGCCCCGCGGTAAAATAGATCGGCGGGAGCGGGCGGGCTTTTTTGACGAGGCCCCCCTTGCGTGGCGGGGCATAAAAAGCTAACTCGCGATCAGGGGTGATTAGCTCAGTGGTAGAGCGCTTCGTTCACATCGAAGATGTCAGGGGTTCAAATCCCTTATCACCCACCATCTACTCCGATTTTATGTGAAGGTTGCGGACGTATTTGGTCGTCTTGTCCTGCGTTCGGTTCCCTCTCCTTGTATGAAATGAAAACCTGCCATGGCCGACTTTCCCGAACTCTACATTTTACGACACGGCGAGACCGCGTGGAATGACGAAGGG
>JAGXHD010000043.1 GCA_024636395.1 Sulfitobacter sp. | reverse complement strand
GTTGGGAAAGTTTTTCAGGGCGTCCTGACTACAGGTCTCGGAGACTTTCATCATCTGTATCACGCAGCTGGGAATATACGGCCCTGCACTTTTTTCCACAAAGATCGCCAGGAGTGGCTGGCTTCGATGCATCTGCTGTTCCGCAGCATACACCGCTCACATTGCACCGGAATTCTCTGCGGTGGCATCAGCGCAAGAGAAATTTTAAATGGTTTCTTATGAGCGCAGTCAGCCGATAGATATCTTTCTCGAACAATCCTGCAAGCCTTCGATCGCCTCCCCGATCGGTACACTCGATCACCGCACCTTCCGGTCAGTCGCGTTTGGGGGGGCAGCCTGGCTCTTTCACGGAGCCTTTGCAGAAACTCCGCTCTGGGGCTGCACGCAGAGTTCCGCTATTGCGACAGGTTCTGAATGAACAAGAAAATTTCTGGTTTCTGCGCGTTGTTTCATCACCGAAAATAAATGGTGCTTTTGAATCAAAGAGAAAATCTCACCCAGCCTGCGATCAAGAATGCAACGAACCTGGATCGACCGACGCCAGATGCCGCATTGCAGATCGGTCGGAATTCTTGGTTGACGCCGATCTGCATTTTTCGTGTCGCACACTTAAGTCGTTCGGCAAAAGCCACGATCAACATGGACTGCATCTGGATGAATCGCAGTTCATCATTTAGGTTTCGAAATCATCGCAGTCTGACAAATACCAAGTGGCAAGCTGAAAGCCGGTACGCAGGACCATAAAATGTGCTCGCTCGTGCATCTAGCCACACACCGGGCACTCTAGATGATACGAAGGATCCATTTTGACGACCTAGGGCACCCGTAGAGACCCGGACCTCTAATTGTCGATGGTGAAGGATTTTGCGGAGCAATCAGTGGCACGCCGCGCATTTCCAACCGTTGGCCCGCGGGGGGCTCACCGCGGAGCGTCGCCAGACGGCTGTCCAGCGCGGCAGTATTCCAACGCCTTGAGCGGCGCCTGCTGATCGCGCGAACCCTGCACGGTTGTGATGATCACTTCCGCTCGCGTTATCTTTTCAGCCCTAGCAGCCTGCGCAGCCACGCTCATGCCACTCCGCTTCTTTGAGGGCTTTTCCGAAAATACTTCCGGTTTAACCAAGAGGACCCCTCCGGTCCGAGGAATAAACACGGAACGCTTCCGGCATTGACGCCAGTGAAGGATTGGGAAATCCGCAGCCTCGATTCCAGCGCCTAAAAGGCTCAAACGAGAGAGCAGAATCGTAACCACGGATACAATTAACAGAGGAACCACATGCGTATTCGCCGGTATGGCGCTCCTTTTCGCGGCGTCCGTTAGGCCACAGGATCGAATGCTCTGCGCCACGAGTAGGGTAGAGATCGGGTTTGGTGCACGCGGGCGACGGTCTGGCCTTCGGACCCAACGCATAGTCACAAGTGCTGACCATGCCGTCGGTTGCGCAGCGGGTCGGGGTGGAGTTCCAGGTGCCATCCACGAAAGAGTAATGACGAGCTCCTTAAGCTGGTGCCGAGAGGACCGCGATATAATCTCTACGTCGACCCATAGCTCTATTTCGCCCGGCCACTGCGCTGGATACCGATGAGGTCAGCGATGCGGTGCGCAATTGATCAATACAGATGTGGCCAATCTTGGCACGGAAGCGACCACGCAGATCCCCGTGAACGTTATCGAGTACGTGCGGGTTCTGTTTGGCGATTAATCCCCTCCCGTGAAAGATGGCCGTCCGTGCGCCGGGCCGAGCGGCCGAGCGCACTCCATATCATGACCACCCCCACCGACCGGCGGTGCGGTCTTGTCTCCGTGCTCTTCGCGGTGATGCTGTGTTTCGTCGGCGTCGCGCTTGCGTCGGCAGGCATCTTCAGCGTCTCGATCATGCCGATCTTTGTGGTACTGGAGGTTGTGTGAAAACTCGGAGCCTGCCTACCCTGAATTCCATCATCACGTTGTTCCTCGGCCCTCAGTTTGTGGAGCCGCTACGCAAGAGTTCGCGCTGATCAACTGCAGCGCATCGGCGCTGCTGGACGATCCCATAACGGTTGCGCACGTTGCCCTTTCGGGCGTGAGCTGGCGATAAGTCCCAGCAAGGCCAGACACTAAGGTCCGCACTTCAAGCAGGGCTGCAGGAGGCCTACAGCCCTACGCCTCCAGCCGAGCGTAGACATCGCCTGAATTGGCGCCCTCGGGCAGCCGCGCGATGAACTTCTCCATCTCGACTGCGGAAATCCATTCTTCGCATTGCAATGCGTGATCCTCCCCGAGGCTCAGATTAAAACTGTATCGCCCAATCGCGGAAAGCCGTGCGATACAGGCATAGGCTACATCACGCTGGATGGTCGTAAACTCAAACGACAAAAGCGGCAGCGGTTTGCTCAACCCCGCCAGCACCTCCGCCTCGTGGCCCTCCACATCGATTTTGACAAAATCCGGCAGGCCGTAGCTCGCGACAAGCAGGTCGAGTGTTGTCACGCGGACGCTGATCTGCCCGTCCCAGACCTGCCCTTGCCAACTATCTGCCGATCGCGCCGCGGCAATCAGATCAGGCGACAGCGTGGAAATCGTCGGGTTGTCGCTGTTTACGAACATCTCGAAGTACCCCGGTGCCGCGCCTACGGCTTCGCTGCGCATAATTGCGCCGGGGGTGCGCCCGTGGATCAGGCGCAGGGCGCGGAAAACCCGCGGCTGAGGCTCAAGCGCCACGACACGTGCCCCGAGCCGCAAAAAACTGCCGGTCCGATCGCCCACATGCGCACCGATGTCAAACACCAAGGCGCCCTTCTTCACGAAATGGCCATTGAGTTGATCCATCCGCGCAGTACGAGCAGCATCGCGGTAATAGACGTCGAGCGACCTGCCGATGCCGCTTTGATTATGTCGCATCGAAAGGCTCCTGGACCAGCGGTGATGTTTTCTCCCGCGCAAGCAAGGGCACGGCGATGCCAGGCAAACTCGTTGCAAGAAAGACCAGACCAAACGCCACACTCGTCGCCAGACCCTCCGAAGACGTAGCGCCCATAACCGGAAAAAGCGCTGCAGCAGCTCCTTCACGCAGACCCCAGCCAGCAACAGAAATCGGCAGGATCATCGCAAAGAGGATCAGCGGGACCAGAGCCGCCATCGCCACGACCGACATGGCAATCCCAAGCGCCTGTGCACAGGCCACGAAAGCCGCGACGTTGCACAGCGCTATGGCGAGGCTCAGCGCAGTTTGTTGGAGCCGCACCTCGGGAGCGCAAACAGCCCGGAAGAACGGCTCGGCCGCGCGGCGCAGAGCAGGCAGCGTCAGGGCAGCTATTCCAATGCTGATTGCGAGAGCCGTCCCGAGGCCCAGCGCACGCAAGAGCCAGACCGGCCATGCAAGATCAGAGGGGATGGCAAGTGCAAAAGCCAGACCACAGCCGAGGATTGCTACCAGACCCAGTTGTCCTGCAATCCGCTCGAACACCACCGCCTGCGCTGAAACCCGCAAACCCGCCTGCGCGCGCCATCTGACCGCGCGGCTCGCATCGCCCAGAACACCTCCCGGCAGGGTCTGATTGACCACCTGTGCAAGATAGTATTCGCGCAGCGCAGACATCGCGGGTATGGCCAACCCGAGCTGCGCCGCCGTCACACGCCAACGCTGCGCGGACAGAACGGTCTGGACCGTGAGTACCAGGACCGCCACCGCCAGCCAGCGCAGATCGGCGGACCGCAGATGCTCGAGCGCCGCGCGCCCGTCCGCCGCGCGCCAGAGGAGCACCGCAAGCACAATCAGCACGACGATCTGTACTGTGCGCCATAGCATCGCAGAAAGGCCCCCCATTAATCGTCGGCCATGACGGCGATCCGCGACGAGTAGGCATCGAGAAAAATATCACGCACCTTGTCCATCGGGATCGGAACCGTATCGGCGCCGGGCAGCAATCCCGGATCCGGCGCAATCTGCGAGAGCGCCTGAACGAGTCGTTGAGGCCCGATTACATGCACGGGCACATGGGCACGCGAATCAAGTGCTACGAATTCCGCTGCCTGATGGTCCCCCAAAACGACCATCAAGGGTGGATCGGCGGCATGTCTCAAGGCGTATTCGAAAACAGCACTAAGCGCGTAGTCGATCGCAAGGCTGTATTGCGCGCGAATACGGTCGCGATCACGCCAGACGACCTCCGGTGTATCCCCAGAGGTTGCAACGTCGTTGAAGACTTGCCCGTCGCCCAGCGCGTCCCAGGGCAGGATTTCCGGAACCGGCACCCAAGGCGCATGGGACGTGGCAAGCGCGACCTGAACGAAACGGTTTGCGTCCACGTCATGCCGCACCAGGCGGTCAAGCGCGGCAAGGGTGAACTGGTCCGGCATCGTGACCCAGTTGAACGGCAAGCCATGGTATCCAAGATCCTTCGCGGCGAGCACCTCGTCAAATCCCATCACTTCGGATTCGGGCCAATCAAGTGTGATCTGCGGCATGACGGCGGCAGTGCTAAAGCCGTTGTTGGCAGCATGGTGGAATAGCGTTTCGCGCCCACTCGCCAATGCTGCGCCGTACCGGACCTGATTATTGACCCAGAGCCCGTTCGCCAGCGTCGCATGCGACAGCCAGCTTTGCCCGCCGCGCGTCGGTGCTTCCAGAAAACCCGATTGCATGGTCAGCCCGGCGGCGCTGAGCTGAGCCTCATACCGCGCCATCGTTTCACGGTGCACATCCGCATAAAGCGGCGTATCGTGGCTCGTTCGCCCGTAGCTCTCGACAAAAATCACCAGAACATCACGGTCGATCTGGTCCAAAAGATCGCGCGCATCCGTAAACGGATCTTGTTTCACCTCCTCCCGGAATGCTGCGATCTCCGCCACGGTACGGCGGACCAGCGAAACGCGCTCGGCCCCCACGCGCGCCGTAAATGCGGCGCCGGGCGATGGAAAAGGCAAGCGCCAAGTACCCATCGACTGCCCCACCTGCGCCACAACCAGCGCGCAGGCCACCGCAGCAGGCAGCGCGAAAAGCCTCGCGCCCGGCACCGAAAGACCCGCCCAAACCCGCATTGACCACCATAGAACGGCTGCAATCGCAAAGATCGAAAGCACCGCGCCTAAGACGGCCAGCCCCGCCAGAACCCCGCCCACAGCGCCGGCCAGCAGGCGTACGAAAGCATCGACCAGTAGCATGTCGGCCACCGGATTGAAGCCGCGCGACAGCGCGTTGAAACTTACAATATCGGCTGTCTTGAGCACTACGATCAGCGTGAGCGCAAACACCAGAGCCCCGCGAACGAGCCTGCCCACGCGTCCGTCACCAAGTGCGATCAGCGTCAGGATAATCGCTGGTAATTCAAGCGGAAACAGGCGCAGCGCGCCCCAAGTCATGGCGCCAGGATGGTTGGGCTGGATCAAAACCAAGAACAGCACCAGCGTCGCGAGACCAAGGCGGAAAATCATACGCGTGCGTGCCACAAAAAGCGGATATCCAGCGCGAAGGACCAGACCAGCGCCAGCGCCACGATACCCGCTGCCGAGTCTGTCAGGGGCCTGTCCGTCACCGGAACGAGGATTGCGATAAGGACTGCGATCTGCATCACACAGATGGCCTTGCGGCTGAAACGCTCGGGCAATTTCCCGCCCAACCAAGGCAGCGGGATTTGCGCCAGCCGGAACAGATAGAGAGGCAAACCAAGCAAGATGACCACTTCGCCCGCCTGACCACCGCTATACGCCAGCAGCGCCAGCGTCAGGGCGAGCACCGCATCGACCTCCATATCGAAAGTAGCACCGAAATCGGAGACATGACCAAAGCGGCGCGCGAGCCAGCCGTCGATCCCATCGAGCGTAAGTGCAACTGACGCCACGGCAAATACAAGCCAAGGCTCTACATCCGGGGTGACAAGTGCCGATATCAGCGCCGATACCAGCATCAGACGAAACAAAGTTACCAGATTGCACAGCCCGATGGCCTCGTGTGGATAGCTGCGCAGCCCCCGTAACGAAAGTGTCACACCGGCACCGTAAAATAGCACTGCACCCCATGCGCCTGCGCCTGAAACGCTGTCCGACATCATGAAAACACCCCACAGCAGAAGGGGAACGAATGCAACGGCCGCCCAGATGAACTGCGCGACAGGAGGGCGCAGCGCCGTACGGTGTGTTGCTTTTTGCAAGGGAGAGGTTCTATTCATGAAGGGTAAGACATGCTCGGGTCGAGTGCCCGCGGGATGCGGCAACACAGTTAGCAATATGACATAGTGAGGAAGATCGAAATGACAATTCCCTCCCAAACTTATAAACCACTCGCACGCTGGCTGCATTGGTCGATGGCGCTACTGGTGCTTGCAATGATCCCCGTGGGGTTTTTGATGGTCCGCGAGGGGCTGCCGCGTGGCTTGCAGAACAATCTTTTCATCTCGCACAAGAATTTGGGCGTGTTGTTGCTGGTCATGATCGTGATCCGGATCATCTACCGCCTGCGCACCCCGCCGCCCCCGAAACCCGCACATTTGCCTGCGTGGCAGAGGCAGGTGGCTACGCTTACCCACGTATTGCTCTACGCTTTGCTGTTCGTCATGCCGGTCGCAGGCTACGTGCGGGTTCGAGCGGGAGGCTTCCCGATCGAGGCACTCGATGCAATCGGTTTGCCCACGCTTGTGCCTAAGTCCGATGTCCTCGCGGGTATTGCAAAATCAGTACATTTTTATGGTGCATGGGCGATTGCCATTATCGTGGCGTTGCATATCGCGGCAGC
Source organism: Sulfitobacter sp. (assembly GCA_024636395.1). Classification (GTDB taxonomy): domain Bacteria; phylum Pseudomonadota; class Alphaproteobacteria; order Rhodobacterales; family Rhodobacteraceae; genus JAGXHD01. The sequence goes on along the minus strand of JAGXHD010000043.1, from coordinate 4,079 downwards.
GGTCCAGCACGCGGTGATCAAGCGTGATGGCGTCATGTCGCGGATGTGGCCGCGCTGAGCGTGACGCGGGCACAGATCGGTCGGTGATCAGATGCAGCGCGGATGCCCTCACCGTCGAGCGTCCGCGCCTCCACGACCCGGCCCGGTGCCGTGGTCAGGATGCGATCGAGCGGCAGGAGAGGTCTGCGCACGGGAAAGCTTCGCATCGCGGGCCCGACAAGGGTTTGACCGAACACCCGGTGCGAAAGTGCAAACCCACCCCAAGGCCGCCATTCGTTCAAATCACCGCACAAAATCGTCTGGCGCGTATCAAGCCGGGAGACAAGCTGTCCAAGTGTGCGCATCTGTACCACTCTCAACGCTTGCGACAGCGAGAGGTGCGTTGCCACAAGTCTGAGTTTGATCCCCGCTTTTTGCGCGTCGACCACAACAGCGCCGCGAGGACACAGCCCCGGCAGATCGACAAGGCGGATCGTCTCGACTGTGATCTCAGGCTGCAGGTAGATGATCACGCCGAGGAAGCCGTGGCTCTGGGCTGTGGAACGCAGAGTCCGCACGCTTTGCACATGGCGCAGGCCGGTTGCGGCTTCCACACCTGCGATGTCGAGCACACCTATGTGCGGCGTTTCCTCCTCATCGGCCTCTTGCAGGATCAAGGTATCCGTACCCGCTTGCCAGACTTCTCGCTGCAACGTGTCGAGTATCCGTGCGGGATTCACTAGGCCATCGCTGCCGCGCCCCCGATGAATGTTCCAGCTGATGCAGGAGAGATGTGCCGTCATTTGCAAGAGCCCACTGCAAGCGTCCAAACTGTGACCTTTGCTCTGTCCGGCATCTCGCTTTCCTCGCTCTGTTCCGCCGCTTTCAGATACAGCGGCTGAACGACGGGTCAAGGCATGGGCCAGCGCCCGCTAGACCAGCGAAGCGCCGCTGCGCAGCAACTAGTTTGCTACCCGAGCTTGACCAAATGCAAATCCATCTCATGTTAGCATCTCACAACTAGTGAATTGGAATACAACATGTACGCTGTCGAAGTTCGGGACCATGTGATGATCGCACATTCCCTGCCCTCCCCCGTTTTTGGTCCTGCACAGGGTATGCATGGTGCCACCTTTGTCGTGGATGCCGCATTCTACACGGCAGATCTCGATGAAAACGGCTTGGTCGTGGATATGGGGCTCGCGACGGAGGCTCTGGCAGCTGCACTCGCTCCGCTGCGCTACTGCAATCTCGATGAAGTGCCTCAGTTCAAGGGCAAGATCACCACCACCGAATTCCTGTGTGGTCACATTTGGTCCCAGTTGCGTGACGTGGCAAAGACGACCGGCTTGGGCGACAATGGTCGCCTGTGCAAAATACGCGTGATGCTGCACGAAAGCCATGTTGCGCGCGGCTGGTACGAGGCAGACATCTAACGTGGCGTTTTCTGCTGATTGGCTAGCCCTGCGCGAACCCGCTGACCTCGCTGCGCGAGATGCGGACTTGTTAACCCAAGCAGCGGCTTTGGTGGACGAGGGCGGTATTGTACTCGATCTTGGAAGCGGCACGGGCTCCACAGCGCGCGCCTTCCGCGCCTGCGGCCGCGAACAGCTGCTCTGGCGGTTTTTCGACAATGATCCTGAACTCCTGGACATCGCCGGGAGCCAGTTTGCGCAAGCGGAGCTTGTTGTCGGAAATCTGGCAGATGTTGATGCGTTGATGCTCGACGGCGTCGCACTCGTGACCGCCTCCGCCTTGCTCGATCTGATGCCGCGCGATTGGGTCACCGCCCTCGGCAAGCGTCTGCGGCAGGAGGGGATCCCGTTCTATGCAGCGCTTAGCTACGATGGAAAGATGCGCTGGACCCCACCTCTGCCGCAAGACAAGGCCGTGACGGCACATTTCAATCTGCATCAGTGCTCGGACAAAGGGATCGGCGGGGCCCTGGGACCAGAGTCCGGCGCTCAGAGCGCGGAAGTGCTGCGCGGGCTCGGGTTTGACGTGAAACTCGCCGACAGCCCATGGACGCTCGGCACGGACCAAGCGGCGCTGCATGCTGAATTGCTGGATGGGATCGGTACCGCAGCCACCGAGGCGGGGCTGCCAGAGGGGACCGAATGGGCCAAGACACGCCGCGCGATGGTAAAAAACTCACAAGCTATGATCGGTCATACCGATCTGCTTGCCCTGCCATCCTGACATCCGCCACAGCAGCCCTATGTATAACACAACCTTGTGCTGCGAGAAACCCGCAAGACCAAGATACCCAGAGCATGACCGGATGTGTGCACACACGGCGGTCCGGAGAGAAGAATGAACCTTGTCGATGTAACACCGAAAGTCTGGGATAGGATCCTGGCTGTGCGTCGCGATCAGGCTTGCTTGTGCTGTGGTGATTGGTCTGAGGGCGAACGGCAGGCGCTCGCACTCTACGGGGCCTTGGCGCAACCGCACGAGGCGCGGAGTGTCGTAGCCCAAATCGGGCAATCTCTTGACGGCCGGGTCGCCACGGTTTCGGGCGATGCCCAGGACGTGTCAGGCCCTGACGGTCTCGCTCATCTCCACCAAATGCGGGCATTGTCGGACGCAGTCGTGATCGGGGTCAAGACGGCGCTGCATGACAACCCGAGCCTGACGGTGCGCCTTGTGGACGGGACGAGCCCGGCACGCGTCGTGATCGACCCCGATGGGCGGCTTCCCAATGATGTGGGGCTGCTGGCCGATGACCGGGTGCGTCGAATAATAATTCAGGCTGTCGATAAGGAACGCCCTGCCGGTGTCGAGGTCGTACGCCTGCCACGCGGCGAATGGATTGCCCCGCGCGATATTGTGCGCGCGCTTCGGGATCTCGGGCTCAACCGATTGCTTATCGAGGGCGGCGGCGTCACGATCGCCCAATTTTTGGAGGCGGATCTGCTCACCCGGCTGCATGTCGCGGTTGCTCCCCTGTTGATCGGAGCGGGTCCACAGGGCCTGACGACCTCGCCTGTGGCGACACTGGCGCAAGCGCGGCGCCCCGTTACGTCAAGTTATGCGTTGGGCTCGGATGTCGTTTTCGACTGCACGCTCTCTGCCCACACCGCCCCCCTTGTCTCCTGCCAGAATATGGGCGCCTGATGGCCACCCAGCGCTCCGTTTCATCCCGAGGACCAGACACATGCCGACATCCCTAGGTGCCCTCGCACCCACATCCCGAGAAAACATTTCGCGGGCAATCACGGATCTGAGAACCGGCTTACCCTGTCTGGTGAAAGCGAAAGGACGCCGTTGCATCATTGCGGCGGTGGAGACGCTTTGCGCCGAGCGCTTGGACGCTTTGGAAGATTTCTTCGGTGTGCCCGAGCTGGTCTTGACCGACAGGCGGGCCCGCGCGGTGCTGCGGCCCGCCGCTTCCGCCGATCTGGCCACCGGGCCTGTGCGCATCCGACCACCGGAAGGCGCGGATACCAAATGGTTCCGCACACAGGCTGATCCCGCAACGGATCACAGATCCGACATGCGCGGCCCTTTGCATCTTTTGCGCGGTGGTGACGGGAGATTGCACAGCTTTGCCATAAATCTGGTGAAGTCAGCGGAACTGCTGCCCGCGGTCGTTCTGTTCGATCTTCCTGCGGGAGCTGAATTGCCGGAAGGGTTGAATCTATGCCATATCGATGCCGTGTTGGGCCAAGTGGAGCTGATGGCGACCCCTAGGCTCTTCCCAGTCGCAGCGGCCCGGCTTCCGATCCAAACATCGGAAAGTGGCCGCCTGCATGTGTTTCGCGAGCCGGGCGGCCAGCGTGAGCATTACGCCTTTGAAGTCGGAACACCGGATCTCACACAACCCGTGCTGGCCCGGCTTCACTCGGCATGCTTCACGGGCGATGTCCTGGGAAGCTTGAAATGCGATTGTGGCCCGCAACTGCACGCAGCCTTGGCGCAGATGGGTGCGGAAGGGTCAGGCATTTTGCTCTATCTCAATCAAGAGGGGCGCGGCATTGGCCTCGCCAACAAAATGCGAGTCTATGATCTGCAGGCGCAGGGGTCAGACACGGTTGAGGCAAATCACACGCTTGGTTTCGAGGATGATGAACGGGACTTTCGTACAGCCGCTGTGATGT
>JAGXHD010000042.1 GCA_024636395.1 Sulfitobacter sp. | reverse complement strand
CTTGCCATTGAGGGGTGACAGGCGGGGCGTGAAGCACGTAGATTGGGCCATGGCGGAGGTCGTCCTCCTGAAAACTGCATGTTTGGCGTCGACAACCAAAACATACGGCGTTTCAGACGGTTACGCTACCTCCGTCGCCTTCTCATGAATTATCTGGGCTAAGCCATTCGCAACAAACTTGATCGATTTATCGTTCTATGAAGTGAATTTGAATGGTTCGAGATTAACTGTCGTCGTTCATTCGTTCAAAGCGCCATGAAACTGAAAATGGCCACGTAAATTCTACAATGCTACCTTTAAAAAAGGGAATATTACCTGAACAGGCGAAGGACTTGCGCGATGCACCCCTCTTTCACGTCTTGAAGATTTTCCCGGGCCGGCTGAAGACTATCTTACTTGCTCGGCCGCGTAGTGCGACCAGTTTCTGTCAAGACTATGCAACGTTTCTTTCTCGGCTTCGATGCCATCCCGTCAGCCGGTTGGTTTGACGCTCAGGACAGGGTGGTCCAGTGCATACCGTATATCGTGGATGATGCTGATACCGTTCGAGTGGGGCAGATAGAAATTATATGGTATCATAAGAGGCTTCTATCAGTAGTTGCGCAATGAAAGCAGTGGTTGAATGTCCTGCGTTCGCGCTCAGGCGAAAGGACCACGGAGGGTGACTACAACACGGATTGGGCTTGTACTTCAAGGAGGAGGGGCACGAGGCGCTTACCAGGTTGGTGTTCTGCTTGCCGTGGCTAAAATCACCGGTGCCCACCGTTCTCCGTTTCAAATTGTTTGTGGATCATCCGTGGGTGCGGTTAACGCGGCCTCAATTGCAGTCGCAGCGAATGACTTTCAGCAAGGGACACAATATCTTGCTTCTTTGTGGCGCAGTTTAAAATGCCACTCTGTTTACAATACAGACGCTTTATCGCTGTTGCTTTCAACCGGGCGATTGGCCAGTACGATGGTGTTCGGTTACCTGGGCTTCTCTGCTTCTGGCGGTCTGTTGGATTATGAACCCCTCAGGAAACTGCTCGAACGGGAGTTTCGACGGTCACATTTGCAACAAGCTATAAAAAGCAAAGCCCTGCATGCATTATGCATCACTGCTTCTAGCTATGGCGCTGGCAAAGCAGTTACCTTCTTTGAGGGAGACGAGACTATACAGAACTGGAACCGAGCCCGAAGGAGTGGTGAACGTGTCCAAATCATTCCGGCTCACCTGCTCGCATCCGCAGCTTTGCCATTCGCTTTTGCCCCGGTCGAACTGAGCTCAAGTTATTATGGCGACGGTGCCCTGCGTTCGACGTCGCCCCTATCTCCGGCAATACGCACAGGTGCGGAGCGCATTCTTGTAATAGGAACGCGAGATACGCTGCCTGATACCGGTTCCCGATCGATGGGAAAACGCATGCCAACTTTCGGAGAAGTTGCGGGTCACTCGCTTGATATCCTGTTCAACGACAATCTAGAATCGGACCACGAGCGAATGCAGCGGATAAACCATACCGTATCACTCATTCCCGAGGAACGCCGGCCACTGACACCATTACGGGTCATCGAAAGTGTTCTGCTTTCGCCGTCGCAAGATCTCAGAAAGATTGCGCAGTCCCATGCCTCGGACTTGCCACGAACAGTCCGTATGTTGCTGCGGAGCGGTGGGGCATGGGGTGGGGATGGCCGGCTTAAAAGTTACCTGCTGTTTGAGCCTGGATATATTGGAGATCTGATTGACCTGGGATATGAAGACACAATGAAGCAAGAAACTAAGATTGCTGAGTTTTTTTAGTGTGTCGGTGCCTTCGTTACCTTGAGCAATGAACTTGAACTATATCGATCGACCGCAGGCATCAATTGCGCCTCACAGGCTTCGGCAGGTCGAAAAAAGAATATGATGTTAAACCCTGGCAGAAGCACAAGGCGCTTCTGCCAGGGTATAAATGTAAACCCATGTGCCTAGCCCCAAAGTTTTATTTGTGGGCGGAGCTGGTGACTTCGATCTGCTGTCGCGCGGCAGGACAAACGAATTAAGGAATTGAACTGATGGATCTGGGACTGAATGGAAAACGCGCCTTAGTGCTGGGGGCCAGCCGGGGGCTGGGCAAGGCGATAGCGCAGTCGCTGTTGGCCGAAGGGGCAACAGTTTTCGTGGCGGCGCGCAGTCTGGACAAGATCGAGGCTTGGGCCGAAGGAATGGACGCGGTGCATCCGGTCAAGATGGACCTGTCCGATCTCGCGCAGGTCGATGATTTGGTGAACAAGCTGCTGGGCGAGGGTGGGGTCGATGTCATCGTAAACAACAGCGGCGGCCCCCCTCCCGGCACGGCGCTTGCGGCAGAGCGTTGCGCATGGATCAGCCATTTCGAAGCGATGGCGGCCAATCTGTTCCACCTGACCACGCGTCTTCTACCGCCAATGCAGGAGCGCAAATGGGGGCGCGTGATCTCGATCACGTCGTCAGGTGTCGAGCAGCCGATCCCGAACCTTGCGCTGTCGAACGGGATCAGATCGGTGGTTGTCGGTTGGTCCAAATCGCTGGCAAATGAGGTGGCAGGGGACGGGATTACCGTCAATGTAGTGATGCCCGGCCGTATTCATACCGAGCGGGTTGACGAGTTGGACGCGGCGGCAGCGAAGCGTACGCAGAAAGATATAGCGGAGGTGGCCAAAGCCTCGCGCGCGACGATCCCTGCGGGGCGCTATGGCAAACCGGAAGAGTTTGCCGATGTGGTGACGTTTCTGGCGTCGGACAGAGCAGGCTATGTGACCGGATCACGAATCCGGATTGATGGGGGAGCGATTAAGTCGATCTGATCGGATTTGCCGAACACAAATGGGATCAATCCGGATTATCTTCCGAAGCAAAGTTCATCTAAAACGATTGTTTGCTGGATGTGCCAAAGAAGCGACGGTCTGCTCTTCTATGAGGGGACAGGTCTTCCAGAATCAAAGCGTGATGACGAAACCTTGGCCGAGAAGACCGGTAGCATTTTCCAGCATTTCATGTACCGGTTTGTGTCCAGTATAATTGCCGTCGCACCTGGTGGTCTTTGATGGTTCATCTCAGAGTGGGCTGTCGCTACTATTCTGCAAACCGTAAGCTTAGTTCAGCATTCTCGTCCGAATGCATAATAACCTTCAAATCGAAAGGAAGCCGTGTGATCCCGTTTTGCGCCACCCCAGCCATTCAGGACGCAGTTGATTTCGCATGCTCATGCGAGACCGCGTGGCCACGCAGCATGTATTACCCGGACGGTAGCTATGTCGGGAATGTGGAATGGAATGAAAGCGGACCTTGGACTGAAATTGTTGGTCCTGTGGCCGAGCGAGGCGGCCCGGCGGGCGTAATATTTCACCATGGCGAGCGCGTTGCGGAATGGGGCGATGCAGATCGTCCGGACATGACATTCTCAATCGCCAAAAGCTACATTTCCGTACTTGCGGGTCTGGCAGTTGCTGACGGATTGATCCCAAATCTGGACGCGCCGGTCGGCGAGACCGTGAAGGGCCCGTATTTTAGTGATCCTCACAACAGCAAAATAACATGGCGCCACATGCTGCAGATGAACAGTGAATGGCGCGGTGAGATTTTCGAAAAGGACGACCAGGTCGATCACTTTCGACAGATTGGCGCCGGAGCAGACAATAGTCGCAAGGGCCAACGACGTGAGGTTGGTGTGCCCGGAAGTCATTACGAGTATAACGATGTACGTGTGAATGCACTCGCCTATGCCTTGATGTGCTGCTTTCGTCGACCGCTCCCAGAAGTGCTTCGCGAGCGTATCATGCGCCCAATCGGTGCATCAGAAGGATGGAGATGGGAGGGGTACTCAACCTCCTGGATCGAACTTGACGGAAAGCGCATGCAATCTGTCCCCGGTGGAGGGCATTGGGGTGGCGGGATGTTCATCAGCGCGCGCGATCATGCGAGGTTCGGGCTTTTCATTAGCCAGAATGGGGCATGGGATGGCAAACAGATCCTGCCGGCGGACTGGATGCAGCGCTCCCTTGAGCCGACACCAACGCTCGATAAATACGGCTTCCTGTGGTGGCTCAATCGCGGTCGCGATGCGAATCCGGATCTGTCCGCCAAGGCTTTCAGCGCGCAAGGTGCGGGCGGCAACAGTCTTTGGATCAGCCCGGATGACGGTATCGTCGCGGTGATGCGTTGGCTCAACCCGGCCGCACAGCCGAAGTTTCTGGAAATACTCTCCGCGGCGCTCCGGCAGTAGCACGTACAGCTTTTCCCATTTTTCCCTAACTGCTTGCGATTTGTCCCGATTTTTACCCCAGGTCGAGTGTAGTCCAAGAAGCAGTGCCGAATGTCGACAAGGCGAGCACTTGCTTTGCTTCGATTGACTACCTATCGTTAGGTAGATTATTTTGGAGCATGATATGGCACGCGCCAAGCTTGTTGAGAAAGAGACGCAAACCAGCGCGCCGCCCAATGTGGCGCGCCCTGAACAGATCCTTGATGTAGCTGCACGGCAATTCCGGGCGCGCGGCTATGCCGCTGTGTCGATGCGCGATATCGCGACCGAAGCAGGTATTCGCACGCCCAGCCTTTATTATCATTTTGCGTCCAAAGATGACCTTGTCATCGCCGTTATGAATCGCGGCATTGTTGTTGTGCGCGAGGCACTGACAGCTGCGATTGATGCGCTGCCGCCTGGTGCAAGTGATGCGCATATTCTGACTACCGCAATGCGCGCACATTTGCGCGCTTTGCACGGACTCAGCGATTATACCTCGGCCAATGTGCGTATCTTTGGCCAACTACCCGAACCACTCCGCCGTGCCAATCTGGCTGAGCGCCGCGCTTATCAGGCGATCTGGTCCGGGCTTCTGGCTCCGGTTTGCACGCATGAACCATCGCTCCTGCAGGCTCGTGTGGCTTTTGTTATCGGCGCGCTCAACGCCACTCTCGAATGGGTTGACCCTGTGCGGACCGACCTTGAGCAATTGGCCGATTGCCTCTCGGGCGTACTGCTCCACGGCCTTCTGGCCAAGGTGCGGACATGAGCTTTCAAACTGCGATCCTTGAAGTTAGCGCTGAATATCGGGCCAATGCCTCTGCTTATCAGGCGTTGACAGATCTTTTGGCCGCGCGTTTGGCGAAGGTCACCCAAGGGGGGAGTGCTGCCCATGTTGCGCGCCATCTGGCCCGCGGCAAGTTGCTTGTGCGCGACCGTATTGACCGCCTGTGTGATCCCGGCACAGCCTTTCTGGAGCTTTCGCCGCTCGCCGCGTGGGGCCAGTATGAAAACGAGGTGCCGGGTGCGGGTATCGTCACCGGCATCGGTATCGTGCAAGGGCGCGCCGTCACGATTATCGCCAATGATGCCACCATCAAAGGCGGCAGCTTTTTCCACGAAACGGTCAAAAAACACGCTCGCGCGCAAGAGATTGCCGCCACGCTGCGGCTTCCCTGCCTCTATTTGGTGGATTGTGGCGGAGCTTATCTGCCGGAACAAGACCGTGTCTTTCCCGACCGCGATCATTTTGGCAATGCCTTCTGGCGGCAGTGCCGCATGTCCGCGTCGGGCCTGGCGCAGATCGCGCTGGTCTTTGGCGGCTGTACGGCGGGCGGGGCCTATATCCCGGCGCTGGCCGATCAGGTCATTATGGTGGAGGGCAATGCCCGCATCCATCTCGGCGGTCCGTCAATCGTCAAGGTGGCGATCAACGAGGAGGTGGACGGCGACACGCTTGGCGGGGCGCTGATGCACACGACCGTGTCAGGCGTGTGCGATCACCGCGTCCAAACCGAGGGCGAAGGCCTGAGCCTGTTGCGCCGTCTGGTGGCCGATCTGCCCGACCCCCGCGCAGGCTGGACGGCGCCCCGTGCCGCGCAACCGCCCGTTCTGGACGCGGGCCAGATCCCCGGCATCATCAGCGCGGATCCTAAACGCCCCTATGCCGCGCAAGAAATCATGGCGCGGCTTGTCGATGGCAGCGAACTGTCCCAGTTCAAGCCGGAATGGGGAGCCAGCGCGGTTTGCGCCTTTACGACAATCCACGGTTGTCCAGTGGGAATTATCGGGAATAACGGCGCCCTGGTCTCACAAGCGGCGTTGAAGGCGGCTCAGTTCATCCAGCTCTGTGATCAACGACGGATTCCATTGCTGTTTCTGCACAATATCACTGGCTTCATGGTGGGGGTCGAGGCGGAACGCGGCGGAATCGCAAAGGATAGTGCCAAGATGGTCTATTCCATGGCGAATGCGCGGGTGCCTAAAATCTCGCTGATCGTGGGTGGATCTTACGGGGCAGGCAATTACGGCATGTGCGGGCGCGGGTTCCGGCCTGATTTCCTGTTCGCATGGCCTTCGGCGAAACTCGCCACCATGTCAGCCGATATCGCCGCCAATGTGATGCTTGAACTGCGACGCAGCAACAAGGCGCATCCGCCGACCGAGGCTGATCTGGCTCAGATCGATGCGAAAGTGCGCGCTCAATATGCCGAACAGAGCGATCCCTATTATGCGACATCGCGGTTGTGGGATGACGGGATCATTCTGCCGGAACAATCGCGCGATGTGCTGGGTCTGTGTCTGTCGCTGCTGGCCTCGACCCCGGCAGATGCGCATTTTGCGCCTGTTTACAGGATGTGACCGATGACTGATTTTCAGACCCTGACGGTTGAAACGGATACGCGCGGCGTGGCCTATCTGACACTCAACCGGCCAGAGCGGCACAATGCGCTGAATGCCGCGCTGATTGCCGATCTGGCCAGTGCAGCCGCGATGCTTGCGGCGGATGATGCTGTGCGCGTGGTTGTGCTGACTGGGATGGGGGCCAGTTTTTGCGCGGGTGGCGATCTGGGCTGGTTCCGCGATACGTTAGCGCTCGACCGTGCAGGCCGTGTGGCTCAAAGCGCCGATTTGGGGCAAATGCTCGCCGCGCTGGCACATCTGCCTAAACCGTTGATCGGACGCATCCAGGGGCCTGCCTATGGCGGTGGTATGGGCATGATCGCTGTCTGCGACATTGCGATCGGAGCGGAAGCGGCGCGATTTGGACTGACCGAGGTGCGGCTGGGCCTGATCCCTGCCAATATCTCGCCCCATGTGATCGCCCGCATCGGTGCGGCCCGGGCCCGTGCTAAGATGCTGTCCGGGGCGTTATTCGACGCGGCCGAAGCCGAGCGGATTGGACTGCTGGACTGTAGTGTGCCGCTGGCGGATCTGGATGCGGCGGTCGAGGTTATTGTGGCCGCGCATCTTGAGGCCGCACCCGGTGCTGTTGCCGCTACCAAAGCGCTGATCCGCGATGTGGCGGCCACACCGGCGCAGGATCATGTGCGCCTGACCTCGGAACGGCTGGCCGATGCATGGGAAAGCGCCGAGGGCCGGATCGGCATCGACGCGTTTCTGGCGCGCAAGACCCCTCCATGGCGGAGCGGATCATGAGCTTTGACACCGTCCTGATCGCCAATCGCGGCGAGATCGCGCGGCGGATCATCCGCGCCTGTCATGTGCTGGGCCTGCGCGCGGTCTCGGTCTATTCCGATGCCGACCGCGATGCGCCCTTTGTGGCCGAGGCTGATCTGGCCCTGCCGATCGGGCCGGCGGAGGCGGCGCACAGCTATCTTGATCCCGATCGCCTGCTGGCGGCCGCACGGCGGGCGGGCGCGCAGGCGGTGCATCCCGGCTACGGCTTTCTGTCGGAAAACGCGGTCTTCGCCCGCGCTGTGACCGATGCGGGAATGGTCTGGATCGGGCCAGATGCGGATGTGATCGCGCTGATGGGCTCCAAAGCTGCCGCCAAGGCCGAAGCCGAGGCTGCAGGCGTGCCGATCCTGCCGGGCTATCGCGGAATCGACCAGACCGATGCGACCTTCGCCGCCGAAGCCCACCGCCTTGGCCCGCCGCTGTT
>JAGXHD010000041.1 GCA_024636395.1 Sulfitobacter sp. | reverse complement strand
GCAGTCGCGCCTCTCTGCGCCACTGGTCAATGAATTGGTGATCGGTCTGCCCGACAAGGATCTGTTCAACGCAGCAGAGCCCACACAGGACAGCGCATTGGCCGTCTATGTGACCAACCCGACGTTCCCGGCGCTGATCGATATTCTGTTCCGCGACGCACTGGGCGCAGACGACAACATTGCGCCCTCGAATTTTCCGCGCAACGATCTCGTCGCGGCGTTCCTGACCGGTTTTCCGGGCCTCAACCAGCAGGCTACTGTGACTGGATCGGAAATGATGCGCCTCAACACTGGTATTCCCGCGACACCGCGTGACAGCCAGAGCCCCTTCGGCGTCGTTGCCGAAGATCTGGCAGGCTTTCCGAATGGCCGTCGCCCCGGCGATGATACCGTCGATATCGCCCTGCGTGTGGTGATGGGCGCGCTCTGCCATCCCGTACCACTTGGTGCCGAGCTGGGTGTTGCAGATGCGGTCGAAGACACTGACAGCGACAACATCAATCTGGGGCTTTGTGCACCGGAAGATGCGCCTGTTGGCACTGCACCATTTATTGACGGTGCTCCCATCTCCGCTGCCGAATTGCAGAACGTGTTCCCATATCTGAACACACCTCTGCCCGGCGCAACCAACTGATAGGAGGGTACTATGAAACTTAAGTCAAAATATACTGCAATGGCCGGGTTCGTGTTTCTAGCCGCGTGCGGCAGCTCGGCCCTGGATCTCAAAAACATCAGCAGCCTGGGTGCGGGATTCGTGAGCATGTTCGCAGCCGCGCCCAACAGTGAGCCTGTGGATGCGCAATCCGTGAATATTGCCGCCATCAGCTTCACGACGGACCCATTCAACCCGTAGCACTACGGGGGAAGGTTTCACCAAAGGTCGGCCCCTCGTGCGCAGGGGCCGATTTTTTTTGTTTATTCGCTCGCCGGTTCTGGTGTGTTGAAAACCAGGCGGCGCTGCCGGATCTCGACCGCCTTAACGCCGAGCGTGTTGCGACGGATCAGCAGCGTTTGCATCCGCACCTGTGCGACCCCGGCCTGCGCCAAAATATCCACATGATAGACATTTGACGTAAACCCGCTGTTTTGGGGCCGAAGTGCGCCCACATCGTTCAGATCGTCCAGCGTCAACGCGCCGCGGCTGTCGCGCAGCCGTACCAATTGGGCCGCAAGGCTCCGGTTTTTGAGCATGAGGCCCAGCAGGAATGGATCGACCGAATTGAGATTGATCGTGCCTGCGACCGGCAGGGAAGTGATATAGGGCGCAAGAGCGGCAAGCGCTTCTGGAGAAATACCGAAAGCTTCAAGATCGCCCGGATCGTCCAGAGGACCGGTCACGGCGAGGATCTGCGCGATTTGGCTGGCGATCTGAGGGTCCTTGTCCAAGGCTGTCAGCAAGCGCTGCATGAAGTCCTGCGAGGCGGCTGTAATCCCCGCGAGCTGGTTGATGTCGAATTTCGACTGCACATCGGTAACGGTTACGGAAAACTTTCCGGTGGGCAGAATGACTTCGCTCTGGATGACACTCTTCGCCCAAGGCTCGTTCAGGTGATCGGTGTCGGGCGCCTCGTCGAGATCGCGACGCAGCGCGTCGACCACGGTCGCCTCGGCTCCCAGCGCGATTTGCTCGACGATGGACGCGTCGCGGGCGCGGGTAACGCGGTCGAGGGCAGCCTCCTGCGTGGAGATCAGCAGCAGCATGAGCCCGCCCGCGATGGCCAGCACCACCAGTACATTGATTAGTACGACACCCTCGTCGTCAGAGCGCGCGGTCATCTGCCTTGTCCGGCAGGCAGCACGATCAGCCGGGTCACGGGCTGCGGGGCCTCGCTCTGAGGCTGGAGGATGTCGAGCGTCAGCTCTGCCGCCAGTGGGGGCGGGTACGCGGTCGTGTCTGCGCCTGCGGGCGGCCAGACGGGATGCCAGCGCCGAGCACCATCGAGCAGCCGCCACTCTACAGCTATGACACCGTTCAGCAGGCTTTGGCGCACAGGATCCGCCCCCGCCTGATCGACCTGCCGTGTCAGAGTGGTCCCGTCGAGCGCGAACGCGAGCCGCACGGATCCATCACCGTCACCGCGCAGGCGTCCAAAGGCAATTCCGTCCGCATCGAGCGTGATCTGCGTGCGCGTGATCTGGGCCAGATCGCGGCGGATCACCAAGAAGGCGCGGTCGATATCTGCCAGCCGTTCCAGCCGCCCCTCCGTCCGCTCCGATGTGCGCGAAATGGTATCGAGAACGGCGAGGCCCGCCACACCGATCACCGCGAAGATCGCCAGCGACACGAGGACTTCGATCAGGCTCAGTCCCGCATCGGGGCTGCGGGTCTGGCTCATACGGAGGTGCTGCCGATCAGGCTGAACTCTCCCGCGCCGATCCGCAACACGCCCAAGCCGCGCTCGCACAGGCCCGAGCGCAGGAAGCGGTAGGGGCCGATCACGCCGGTAAAGCCCTCGTCGCGGGTCAGGCCTTTGGCCGAGATCTGGCCGGTCTGGCCCAGAATGCGTAAAAGCTCCACACCGTCGAAGGCAAGGCCGCTGATGATGCCGCCGGGCTCGCCCGTTGCCGCGGTGAAGGCCTCATCGAAGGCGGCGAAGCGCAGCGGATCTGGTGCGGCAAACCACGCATCGCGGAACGCCAGGCTGCCGGAAAGATCCAGAGCGGACCATTGCGTGGAGCCAAGCAGTTGCACACCCTTCCCCCGTAGCGCTTCGGCAAAGGGCGCGAGGCTGCCATCCGCTACGGGCAGATACACTGCCTCTGGCAGTTCACCCCCCGCTGCAAGGGCTGGGATCAGACCCTCGGCGCCCGATTGTGTTATTACCGGGCGGATCGAAAACCCCAGGGTGCGGCCTACCGCGACTGCCGCGGCGGCGGATTGCACACCGAATGTGCCGGGCGGGACAACGATTGCCAGATCGCGCAGATTACGCTGTCCCGCGATCGACAGCACCGCCTGCGCCGATTGCGCCGCCGTCACGCCGAAGATGTAGGTGCCACCGCCCGCCAAGGCCTCATTGTTGGAGAGCGTCACAACGGGTACACGAACGGCATTGCCCACAGCGGTGGCTTGCGCGCTGAACACGGGCCCCACCAGCATTCGGGCGCCTGCATCCACTGCGCGTTTTGCGGCTGCCACAGCGGATTCAGGGGTGGATCCACAGTCCACGATCTCGATCCCAAGGCCGGGCCCTCCGCCGAGGGTTGCGGCGGCCTGCAATGTCTGACCTAACTCCGCGGAGGCGCCCGACAGGGGCAAAAGAAGTGCCGATTGCTGCGTGCCACTCGACGCGCGACCGGCACCGATAGAGGGCAGGGAAATCTGCCCGCACGATGAAACAAGGGAGGCGATAGATGCGGCTGAAATTCCCGTCAGGACGCGCCGCCGCGAGGGGCGGGACAAAACTGCGCGGGCTGCTTCTGGGCGTGGCTGTGACATGTGTGATCCTCGTATTATTGCTCGGGAGCGTCGTAGCCCTGGCGCCGGTAAGCGTGCTTACACGCAAAGCGGACATGGGGCCAGCGGTTGTGGCTGTTTACGGGTCGCTGCGGGCGGGCCGGGCGGAGCTTGCGGGCGGATACCGGCTGACTTGGAACAGCCGCCTCGCGGTGCTTGGCGTGCCTCATGTCGTGACCGGTTTCGTGCTGGAAGGGACGGATACTCGGATCACGGGCGACATCGACACCGGGCTGGCGGGGATCAGGGCGCGGGACGTGTCGGGCCGTGCGGGTCCTGGGCTCACGCAGCTGGTTCCCGGAGCTTGGGCTTGTGACATAAGTGCCCGGGTGGCGGATGTGTCCTTTGGCTGGGGCTGGCGTCGCGCGTCGGCGTCCGGCTCGGTCAACACGCCGGAGGGGACCTGCACCAAAGGCGAGCAGTCCATTGCCATGCCGCCTCTCGCGTTACTTCTGTCCAATGAGCAGCGCGACGCTGTACTGTCGCTGACCGATGGCGAACAGACCTCGCTTGCCCGTGTGGCGATACGCCGTGAGCGGCTCCTCGATATCACGGTAGAGCCTGCGGCCGCCGCGATATTCCCGCAGCTGCCGCGTAGCGGGCCCATCCTGCTCACGCTGCCGTTCTGATCATCCGGCCAGCGCATTGAGCCCCACGATCGGCATCAGGATCGACATCACCAAAAGCATCACGATCCCGCCCATGATCAGCAAGACCGCAGGCTCCACCAACGCCACAATCGTGCTCACGGTGGCCTTCAGGGAGGCCGCCTGATCCGTGGCGGCGCGTGCGAGGCTGTCACCCAGCCGCCCGCCCGCCTCGCCGCTGGCGATCATCGCGACCAACATGGGCGGAAACACACCCGACGCTTCGACGGATTTCGACAGCACAGCACCGTCCGAGACGTCCTGCGTGATCTGGGCGACGCGCGCCCGGATGAACCGGTTAGGTACGGTGCCCGCTGCAGCGTCCAGCGCATCGGCCAGCGGCACCCCGGATTGTACCAGCGTGGCGAGTGTGCCGGAAAACTGCGCGGAATTGAGCCGCAGCACAAGGGCGCTCACGAGCGGTGCCCGGGTCATCCAGCCGTCCCAAGCCAGTCGCGCAGCGGGCCTGCGCAGCAGCGCAAGCAAGCCCACGATGCTGCCTGCGCCCAGACCGGCCGCAATGGCACCCCAGCGCTGTATCCAGTCCGATACGGCGATCAGCGCCCGCGTGAGCCCCGGCAATTCCGCACCGCGCGCGGTGAACACGCGCACGATATCGGGCACCACGAAAGTCAGCAGTGCCACGATCACTCCCAGCGATACGACGGCCAGAAGGGCGGGATAGATCAGCGCCAGTTGCAGGCTCTGGCGGTTGCGGGCGCGGTCCTCGATGTGCAGGGCCAGATGCTCCATCACCTGCGGCAGCTTGCCCGCACTCTCGCCCGCGCGTACGGAAGCGCGGTAGTATTCGTCGAAACTGCCGGGCACGTCCTCGAGTGCTTCGGCAAGGCTGCGCCCGTCCACGATGGCGCTGCGCAGATTGAGCAGCAGTGACATGTCGCGCGCGCTTGAGATCTGGTCTGCGACGATTTTTAGCGCGTCCTCGATCCGCACCTGCGCGCCGATCAGCGTGGCGAGCTGGCGTGTGACCAGCACCTGTTTTTTCAGGCTCAGCCGGTGTGTGCGCAGCGGCGTTGTGCCGCCTGCCTTTCCGTCGGGCGTCCCGGAGGTGGGTTCCACCGCGACAGGCAGCAGATTGCGCTTGCGTAGGTCCGCGCGCGCGGCCGCAAGCGATGCGGCCTCCAGCAGGCCTTTTGACTTTTTGCCCGAGGGGTCGACGGCGCGGTATGTGAAGGCGGGCATGTTCAGCGGTCCTCGAACAGGGCATCGTCGCGCACGGCGCGCGCCACTTCGGCCACCGATGTCAGGCCCGCACGGATCTTGTCGACACCGTCTTGCAGGATGCCGGGAGCGGTCTTGCGGGCTTCGCGCGCCAACTCCGCCTCAGAAGCGCCTTCGTGGATCATGCCCTCGAGCTTGGGGGTCATCACGATGATTTCGTAGATCGGCAGCCGCCCGCGATACCCCGTTCCGCCGCAGGCATCACAGCCTTGGGGCGCGCGCACATTGCTTCCCGATGCCAGCGCATCCGACAGCAGAGCCGCCTCGGCAGGTGTGGTCGCGTGCGCCGTGCTGCATTCGGGGCAGAGCTTGCGCACCAGCCGCTGCGCCACCAGCCCGCGGATCATCGGGGCAAGCAAGAACCGCTCGACCCCCATGTCGATCAGGCGCGACACCGCTCCTATGGCCGTATTTGTGTGCAGCGTGGACAGCACCAGATGGCCTGTCATCGCACTTTCCACGGCAACCTTCGCCGTCTCGCCGTCGCGGATCTCTCCGACCATGATCACGTCCGGATCTTGCCGCAGGATGGCGCGCAGGCCACGGGCGAAGGTCATCTCGGTTTTCGCGTTTACCTGGATCTGGCCCACGCCGTCCATCGAGTATTCGATCGGGTCTTCGACAGTCAGAATGTTGCGCTGCCGGTCGTTGAGCGCGTGTAGCGCCGCGTAGAGCGAGGTGGTTTTTCCAGAGCCGGTCGGCCCCGTCACCAGCACGAGGCCCTCGGGCGCGGTGATGATCTTGTTGAAGGCCGCCGCGTCTCGCGCGGTCAGGCCCAAATGGGCGATCCCGAGCTGGGTCTGGCCACGGTCCAGCAGGCGCAGCACCACCCGCTCGCCAAACTGCGAGGGCAGGGTCGAGATGCGCACGTCAAGTTCGTAGCTGCCGACACGTAGGCTGACGCGGCCATCCTGCGGCAGCCGCTTTTCCGCTATGTCGAGCTTGCCCATCACCTTGAGGCGGCTCGACAGTTGGGGAGCCAGCGCGCGGGAGGGCTCCAGCACTTCGCGCAGCACACCATCCACGCGGAACCGCACCACGAGGCGCTTTTCCTCGACTTCGATGTGGATATCCGAGGCACCGTCCTTAACTGCCTCCAGAAGCAGCGCGTTGATCAGGCGGACCACGGGTGCGTCGTCTTTCTGGTCTAGCAAATCATCGACGGAGGCGGCTGTTTCGGCCAGAGACGTGAGATCATCACGGTCGTTTTGTGCCACTCTTGCGGCCTCTGACGCGCTGTCGCGGTAGATTTTCGACAGGGCGGCATCGAATGTGATCGCGTCGACCGCTTCGAAGGCGACCAAATGGCCGGCAATTCGCTGCGCTTCGGCCAGCGCCGCAATAGGTGCGCCCGCCAGATGACGGCACAGCGGTGCGGCAGCTTCATCCGTGCCGATCTCGAGCAGCACGCCATTTGATTTTGCAAAAGCGTAGCTCAGGCTTGCGATGCTCATTGGACGTCCTCCAGCAACAGCCGCAAGCTGACCTGCCCTGGCTCAGTCAGGCGCGACATTTCGACTGTGATCATCTGCACGCCTGCACCTGCCTCCAGCGATGCTATCCACGCTACAAGATCTGCAAAACCTGCCTTGGCGACGGTGATCCGAAGGCGCGGGCCGTCCGGATCCAGCCGCGCCAGGACGATGCCCGCAGCCTCGGCGCTCTGGGTGATGCGCGGCGACAGAGGCAGTTCCTGAACGGGTGTGGTGGGCCGGGGAACGCCCGCGCCGCCCGCGTTGCGGGCAAGCTCGATCACGGTGAGATAGCGTGCGGTCCGCGCAGTTTGAATGCTGCGCTCGGCCATCAGCGGCTGCCAGATGTAAATCCACAGGCCAAGGACCAGCAAGATGGCCCCGCCGCCCAGTATCAGCACCCTTTCGCGCCGGTTGAGCTTCTCGAGCACGCTCACGGGCGCACCGTCAGATCAGCCCGCGCCGCACCCGCATCTGCGGAGGAAGATCCGAGTGAAACTTGCAGTCCCTGCGCCTTAAGGCTGGCTTCAGCCTCCTGCAAAGTACCCAGATCAGCAGCCTCGACCCCGAGGCGCAAGCTGTCGCCTGACCAGTCGAGCTGCCGGAACTGTACGCTCTGGGGTTGCGCCGCGAGGGCTCCTGCAACGCGGTCCATCAAGGGCAGAAATCCAGAACCGCCCTGTGGTTGATCCAATGCCGAAAGCCTGCGCGCCAGGGTGGCCGGGGCATCATCGGGGGATGCGTCCGGTAGGTGCTGCGCAAGCGATTGTTCCGCCGCTGATCGCAGATCGTCGGCAATGTTCTTTTGTGCGCGCGCGTCCAGTGCTGCGGTCCCCAGATGGAGCAGCAGCGCTACCGCAATGCTGGCTGCCATCATGCGCAGGGGCAAAGCATAGCCCCGTGGCGGCTGATAGTCGCCTTGCCGCACATCATAAGTATCAAGATCTTCGGGCCGTGGCATGGGAAGTTGGGTGCAGTCCTCGTAGTCAATCTCTTTGGGAAGCGGTGCGCCGAAACATTGGATCACCGGCGTGCCTGCGGCCCTCCAGATAGGCGCCAACATATCGGTGCGCAGTGCGAAGCCTGTCGCGTCCGAGCACCGCACGAGGCTGCGGTTTTTCGCGCTGTAGACCCGCCAGACAGGCTCTCCGTCGCTGCCTGTTACAGGAGGCATTATAAGCATTTGTTCTGGGATGATGCGCCTTCCGGGGAACCTCTCCATCAGGCCTTCCAGCTGTGTAATACCGACCGCCGCGGCGAGTATTTTGCCGTTTGGAGCGGCGCCGAGAAGTGCGAAATGGGTTTGCTCCAAGGCAGTACCGATTTGTTCTTCGAGTGCGAAGGGCAATGCATCGCGGCGCTGGCGAGCTGAGCGGAACGGCAGTTGGACGGTATGTAAGCTGATCTGCTCGGCGGGGATTATGGCGATGGGTGGTTCGGAAACATCCGGGAGCAAGTCTTGGAAGGGCATAACCACCGGTAAGGGGGAGGCTATTAGGGATGTGAAATCCGCATCAGGAAGCCCCGCCTTCGAAGATGAGAAAGGCGCCGTAATATTTTGTAAAGTATCAACTTTTTCTGTTTTCACGACACTATTCTATGCTATCGTTATGTTCAGGGGAATTCTGCGTCTCCGTATCCGTTGTTGTCGATGATACCCAACCCACGGTGCAAACAGGAGAAGAGTTTCATGATACTGTGCAAAATCCGGTTCTATCTCGGCGCCTACCGCGCGGCGATCCAGCAAAAGCGGCGCGATGGCGCCGCGGGTGTCACCCTGATCGAGATGATGGTGGTGCTGGTGATCATCGCAGTGGTAGCCGCGATGGTGGTGCCCAATGTGATCGGGCGACCCGATGAGGCGCGGGTCACTGTGGCGCAGACCGATCTGCGTTCGATTGCGGGTGCGCTGGAGCTGTACCGGCTGGACAACCGAATTTATCCGACGACGGCCCAGGGGCTGGCCGCACTGGTGGCGCGGCCCAGCATTGCGCCCGAACCGGTAAGCTGGGCATCGGGTGGGTATCTCACGGTGATGCCGCAGGATCCCTGGGGCGCGGGCTATATCTACAAATCACCCGGTGATACGGGGAGGTTTGATCTGATAAGTCTGGGCGCGGACGGGCAACCCGGTGGCGACGGCGTAAACGCCGATATAGCGCTCGGCACCCTTCAGGCCGACAATAGCTGAAATGCGCAATCGAGACTCAGGCGTCACGTTGATCGAAATGCTCGTGGTGCTGGCCTTGATCGGCGTTGGCGCGGGGATCGCGACATATGCGCTGCCCTCGGGGCCAGAAGCGCGGACTGTGGCGCAAGAGGCAACCTTGCTGAGCACGCGGCTCAATCTCGCTGCGGAGCGGAGCCTGATCGGGGGGCGATCCGTGCGGTTTGACTGGGACGCGAAAAGTTATGGGTTCGGTGAATGGACAGGTGATGGCTGGGGCGTGACACCTGTGGGTGCGCTGTCTGCCCGCCATGTCCTTGAGGGTGGGACCCAGCTTTTTTCAGATACAAGCGCGCTATCGGGTGAGATGACCATCACGCCTGATCTGTTGCCATCGGCCGGACGACTTCGCCTTTTTCGTCTGGGCTCGGGTGCTGTCGCGCGGACGGTAGTTTTTGATGGGGCTTCGGCCTCTCTCCGCGAGAGCACGGAATGACCATGGCGCGCGATGCACAGGACGGCTTCACATTGATTGAAACGCTGGTGGCGCTCGCGGTACTGGCAGTCGGATCTGTCACGCTGCTCGTCGGCGTCGAGCGTCACGTGGCGGGAACTTCAGGGCTGGCGGACAGGGTCGTGGCGCGCTGGGTTGCGGAAAATGCGCTGGCAGCTACAACGCTCGGGCTGGAAATGCAGCAGGACTGGACCCGCGCTCTAGGGATCGACTGGACCGCGACGCAGGAGGCGCGGCACCTTCCCGGGTCGGGCCTCAGTGCGGTCACAGTGCGGGTAGCGGATGCGGCGGCGGGCCCGGATGCCGCGTTGGTCACTCTCACTGGCTATCTGGCGTTGGCCGAGGCAGTGCAATGACGGTGGCGCGGCTTTGGACGCTCACCGTGCTGATCATCGCACTGCTGGCGGCATCGCTGGCTTTTGCGGTTTTGCGGCTTAGCTGGCATTGGAGCGGGCACACCAGCGTGGTGCCGCTCGAAATCATGGCGCAGCCGCAGACAGATACGGTGGCCTTGCAACGTGATATCGGTCCCATCGCTGCTTTCTCGCCATTTGGGCAGCCAGCTACAGCAGTGCCCGAGCAAAGCCGGATGGCAGACGCGGCACCTCTTGATGTAGTGCTACGCGGGGTGCTGGTAGACCCCGATCCGGCGCTTTCGCGGGCGTTTATCCAAGCGGCTGGCGCCACGACGGTGTTTCGCGTCGGTGGCAATGTCCTTGCCGCCGAGCTTGTGGCGATCAATGTGGATACTGTCACGCTGCGCGCTGGCGACGGGCTGGTCATCGTGGGTTTTGACGGTGTGCGCGGCGCGCAGGCGCCCGTGCAGAGAGAGGCAGAGCAGGACCCGACGGTGACGGACCCCGGCGATCCTTTTGCTCGCCTGGCAGCTGCGATCGTGCCCGGCAGAGGCTCTATCGATCTGCGTGACACCCCACCGCCGGAAACCACCGAGGAGTACATCAACCTTTGGCGGGACCGGATCATCCGCGATCCGCAGTCGGCGATGGACAGCGTGGGCGTTGAAGTGGTGGAAAATGGGTACAGGGTGAAAGCCGATCCCAACATCGGCGTTACAATTGCTGGGTTAAAGACGGGTGATGTGGTAACACGGCTCAATGGGCAGACCGTAGGTGATCTGGAACAAGATAAAAAATTATACGACGAAGTCGCGGCATCAGGCGTCGCGCGGCTGGAAGT
>JAGXHD010000040.1 GCA_024636395.1 Sulfitobacter sp. | reverse complement strand
AGATGTGTATAAGAGACAGGCACGCGCACTTCGCCGGGCTGGCCTGCCTTGTAGGTCTTGGTCAGGTCGGTGACAGACAGGGTGAATTCACTCATACCGCAGCGCCTCGACAGGGTTCATGCGGGCCGCCCGGCGCGCCGGAAAGATCGTTACGATAAATGAAAGGCCCAGCGAGAGGCACACCGCGAAAAGCACATCGCCCAATTCGAGGCGCGCGGGCAGGAAATAAATACCCCGGATCGAAGGCTCCCAGGCATCGCCCCCCGCCATCCAGTTCACCATGCCGAAGATCTGATCGACGTAGAGCGCGAAGAGGCAGCCAAGGATGACACCAAGCACCGTCCCGATGATGCCCGTGAAGGCACCGCAAATGAAGAACACCCGCAGGATCGACCCTTCAGACAGGCCCATGGTGCGCAGAATCCCGATATCACGGCCCTTGTTCTTGACCAGCATGATGAGGCCCGAAATAATGTTCATCGTGGCGATCAGCACGAGGATCGACAGGATCACGGACATCACGTTGTCCTCGATGTCGAGCGCGCTGAGAAAGCCCGAGAACTGCTCGCGCCATGTCCAGATATAGGCGGTATTGCCCGCCGCGGCGAGGATGCCGGGGGCGTATTTTTCCACGTCGTCGGGATTGGTCACCATGACTTCGAGCTCGTGCACGGCACCTTCGGAATTGAAATAGGTCTGCGCCTCGCTGAGCGGCAGATAGGCGCGGGTGCGGTCGATGTCATAGCGGCCTGCGGTGAAGATATAGGTGACTTCATAGGCGTTCACGCGCGGGCTCGTACCCATGGGGGTACGCACACCGTTTGCCGAGAGGATGCGGATACGGTCGCCCACCTGCACGCCCAGACTGCGCGCGATGCCGGAGCCGATGGCGATACCCTCGCCGAAGCGTTCAATATCGCCCACCGCCGTTTCAGGATCGGCGATGCGCGGGATGCCCTTGAGATCCTCGGGCGCGATGCCATAGACCTCCATGCCCGCATCGCTGCCCATAAAGCTCGCCATGACCTGCCCCCGCACCAGCGGTGCGACGCGCGTCACGCCGGGCGCATCGGCGATCTGTGCAGCGCGGAGCGTATAGTCGCGGATGCTGCGGTCCACAGTGCCGTTAGGCTGCATCGCTCCCATCTCGTACACAGTCACATGGGCGTTCGCGCCCACAATGGTATCCACAAATTCGGCGCGAAAGCCCGCGCGCACGGCAAGCGTGGCGATGAGGGCGAATACCGCGAGTGTGATGCCGATGAGGCTGATCCATGTCATCGTGCTGACGCCGCCCTCGGCGCGGCGCGCGCGCAGATAGCGCCAGGCGATCATCCATTCAAACGGGGCAAAGGGGGCAGTTCTGGAGGCCATTTCGGTCCTTGCTAGGAGGCGCGCGGAGGCACGTGCGGAATTTCGGGGAACGTGAGGCTTTGTGCTGCGGGGGTCAAGGGCTTCGCGCCGACTGCCGCCCGCCAAATCAGGCCTGCCTGCGCCGGAACGGCCTGCGCAAGACGCGCGTGGCGATCCCAAAGACGGCACTTCCCAGCACGAAACCCGCCGCAGCGAAGATCAGACCGGCGAAATTAAGCGGAAGGGCGGGCTCGTAGGCGGTCCACGCCGCGCGGGCGATGTCACCGTCGGTGAAGCGTGCGGCATTGTAGGCGCGCATGAACGGGCCCTGTCCCGCCAGTGCCACCAGATCGGCGCTCAGCCGCTCGTAGCGCACGATGGAGCGCGCCATATCCGAGCGGCGGCGCTCCAGAAACGGGGTGCCCTGCAATTGGGACAGCGCTTCGGCGCGGCTCAGGCCGGAGGCGGTGGCAGAGGCGTCAAAATCGGCTACGACCTCACTCAGTGCGTCTACGGCACCACCAAGGCGCTGCGTGTACTGCTGGGAAAACTCGGGGAACTGCGAGGTGGTGAGCGCCCCGGCCAGCCCACCCGCAAACACCAGACTGCGCAATATCACACCCGTGCCAACGTAACGCTGCGCAGCAGATGCAGATGTATGTGCTGGCCACGACCTAGCACTGGCAGAAGTGACAGCATGCGCGACAAGAGTAGGTGTTTCATCGGTCTATTCCGGCGTGACCCGCCTCTCGCATCAAGAGGTTAGCCCGGCGTCAGCCGCAACAGCCGCCCGTCTGAATTGTCGAGGATCAGGATCGCGCCGTCACGGTCGATTTCGATATCGCGTACGCGGATATCCCCGCTGAGAAAGCGTTCCTCCCCCACGACGATATCGCCATCGAGCACCAGACGCACCACGCCGCCGGGATTGAGTGAGGCTGCGATTACGTCACCCTCCCAACCCTCGAACATATCGCCCTCGTAAAAGGCAAAACCGCCCGGCGCGATCACCGGATCCCAATAATACTGCGGCTCGGCAAACTCCTGCGCGCGCGCCTCCCCGGAGCCGATGGGCGATCCGTTGTAGTTCACACCATAGCTCACGACGGGCCAGCCATAGTTGTTGCCAGCCTCGATCTTGTTGAGCTCGTCCCCCCCCGCCGCACCGTGTTCCAAGGTCCAGAGCGTACCGTCGGAGGGGCGGATATCGGCACCCTGCACATTGCGGTGGCCGAGCGTCCAGACCTCGTTGCCCGAGGGGTTGCCCGCCGCCGCCCCGTCATTGAGTGAGACGCGCACGACTTTGCCGTAGGTTTTTTCGGGGTCTTGAGCAAACTGCCGCTCGCGCTGGGAAAAATGCTCGCCGGTGGTGACGAAGAGGTGATCGCCCTGCGGCACCGCGCGGGAGCCGAAATGCATCGCGTTAGCCGAGGGAGGGTCTTGCACGAACACGTCTCGCACATCGCTGAGGCTGGTGCCGTCCTCGCTCAACACCGCACGCGCGGCAGCTGTTGCAGACATGCCACCGCCCATGGGCTTGGCGTAGGTCAGGAAAATCACGCGGCTGGTGGCGAAATCTTCGGCCAGCGCAATGTCAAGAAGACCGCCCTGCCGCTGCGCCAGAACCTGCGGCACACCCGAGATGGGAGCACTCACCTGCCCGTCCTGTACCATACGCAAAGCACCCGATCGCTCGGTCACGAGGTAGCCACCATCGGGCAAAACTTCTACACCCCAAGGTGTGTCGAGCCCTTCCGCCAGTACCTCGATTTGCATCTCTATGCCGCTCTGCTGTGCGGGGGCACGGGTCTGGGTAGGCCATGCGGGGGTGAATTGGGGCGCGTTCTTCGGGCCTTCCCCGGTGTTTTGCGCGCAGGCACTGGTGGCCATCGCCGCCGTTACCGCAAAGCTAAACATCTGTTTCAAGATCAATCCTCCTCTTTGCCGGTGTGTCCGATAAGGATGGTGCAAAAGCGGCACAGGTCCAGCCCGTGCCGCCCGGATCGGTCAGATTCCGCGCACGCCAAGGCCCTTGTAGATCTCGGCCAGACGCTCGACCGCCCGCACGGGCGGTATCTCCTCGCTCTCGCCCGTGCGGCGCGACGTGAGCTCGACCACCCCGTTTTTCAGACCGCGCGGTCCTACGGTGATGCGCCACGGCAGGCCGATCAGATCCATGGTGGCGAATTTGCCACCCGCCCGCTCGTCGCGGTCGTCATAGAGCGGCTCGAGGCCCAGCGCCGTGAGGCTTTCATAGAGCGCCTCGCACGCGCCGTCAGCCTCGGCATCACCCTGCTTGAGGTTCACGATACCGCAGTGAAACGGCGTCACTCCTTCGGGCCAGATGATGCCCTTGTCGTCGTGACTGGCCTCGATGATCGCGCCCAACAGGCGGCTCACACCGATGCCGTGGCTGCCCATGTGGACAGGAACAACCTTGCCGTCCGGCCCCTGCACCGTAGCACCCATAGCCTCGGAGTATTTTGTGCCGAAATAAAAGATCTGCCCCACTTCGATGCCCCGCGCCACGCGGCGGCGCTCCTCAGGGATCTGATCAAAGAGAGCCGTGTCGTGCGTTTCGTCGGTGCGGGCATATTTGGTGGTGAATTCCTCCATCACGGCGGCGCAGTCGGCGTGGCTGTCGTAGTCGATTTCGCGGTCGCCAAATTTCAGATCGGTCACATCGCTATCGTAAAAAACCTCCGATTCGCCGGTTTCCGCCAGCACGAGGAATTCATGCGTATCGTCGCCACCGATGGGCCCACTGTCCGCGCGCATCGGGATCGCCTGCAAGCCCATCCGCTCGTACGTGCGCAGGTAGCTGACCAGATGTCGGTTGTAGGCGTGCAGCGCATCCTCTTTGGTCAGATCGAAGTTGTAGCCATCTTTCATGAAAAATTCACGGCCCCGCATAACCCCGAAACGCGGGCGCATCTCGTCGCGGAATTTCCACTGGATGTGATAGAGCGTCAGCGGCAGATCCTTGTAGGATCCCACATGACTGCGGAAGATGTCAGTGATCATCTCCTCGTTGGTGGGCCCGTACAGCATGTCGCGGTCCTGCCGGTCCTTTATCCGCAGCATCTCAGGGCCGTATGCGTCATAGCGCCCCGATTCCTTCCACAGATCAGCCGATTGCAGGGTAGGCATCAGCATCGGAATATGCCCCGCGCGGATCTGCTCCTCGTGGACAATATTCTCCAGCTTGCGCAGCACCCTGAAGCCGAGCGGCAGCCACGAGTAAATACCGGCCGCGTTCTGCTTGATCATGCCCGCGCGCAGCATGTAGCGGTGGCTCACGATCTGCGCCTCCGCAGGGGTTTCCTTCAAAACGGGCAGGAAATAACGGCTCAAACGCATCTGGACGCTCCTCTTTCAACTTCCCCGTTTGCCTATGTCAAAGCCCCGCGCGACACAATCACCAACGGCGCCCCTGCCTTCACTTTCCCTTAAAACTCTGGGGAGCCCGAGGGGCTAGCCCCTCGGTCCCGGCCCTGCCACAGCGCGCTGCACCAGATAGATCGCCACTTCCGCCGCCTTGCCCATATCCTGCACCGAAATCCACTCCAAAGGCCCGTGAATTTCCTGCATGCCAGTAAAGATATTCGGGCAAGGCACCCCCATCTCCGTGAGGCGCGAGCCATCCGTCCCGCCCCGGATCGGCACGGATCGCGGCTCGAGCCCCGCATCGCGCAGGGCCGTGTGTGCAAGATGCACGGGCGTCATATCCTTCTCCAGCCAGTAGCGCATGTTGCGGTATTGCGGCGTGATTTCGCAGGTAATCTCGGCACGCGGCTCCGACAGGCCAACCAACTCGCAAACCGATCGCAGGATATCGCCTTTCTTTTTAAGCCCCTCGCGCTCGAAATCGCGCAGGATGAAGCCGAGGCGCACCTGTGCCGCATCGCCGCTGATGTCGGTCGCGTGGATGAAGCCTTCGGTCCCCTTGGTCGTTTCGGGCGTCATGTTCTTTTGCGGCAGCGTCTCGATCACGCGGGCGGCGAGGTGCATTGCGTTTACGAGTTTGCCCTTCGCCCAGCCGGGATGGATCGAGACACCCTTGATGGTGACGATGCCCCGGTCGCCGGAGAACGTCTCGTGCTCGACCTCGCCCGGTCTGGAGCCGTCAAAGGTGTAGGCAAAATCGCAGGCCATGTCCTTTGGCAGGCGCGGATCGACGCCACGGCCGATCTCCTCATCGGGGGTGAAGGCGAGGCGCAGTTCGCCGTGGGGGATATCGGGATTGGCCAGCAGATGGCGCGCGGCCGTCATAATGATCGACACGCCCGCCTTGTCGTCGCCGCCCAGAAGCGTGGTGCCGGAGGCGGTGATCAGATCATGGCCCACACAGGCGTTCAGATGAGGCGAGATATCGGCCCCAAGACGCCGCTCTGGCGCATCGGGAAAGGTGATATCGCCACCATTGTACCCCTTGATCAGGCGCGGCCTCACGCCGGTGGCGTTGAATTGCGGTGCGGTATCTACGTGCGCGCACAGGCCGATCACCGGACCCTGAGCGGTGGCGGGCACGGTCGCCAGCACCACGCCGTAATCTGTCAGATGGACATCACTGGCGCCCATCCCCTCCAGTTCTGTCACCAGCAACCGGCTCAGATCAAGCTGGCAGGCGGTGGAGGGCTGGCTTGTGCTGCTCTCGTCACTTTGGGTGTCGATGGCGGCATAGCGCATCAGGCGGTCCTGAAGCTCGGTGTCGAAGGGGGTGCGCATCTGGGGCTCCTTGCTGCATTGCAGCTACCCTGCCCGCGCGACGCCCCGTGTCAAGCGCGGGTGTCGTCACCTACCACGAAAAGCTGGCCCAGAAGCGTCGCGCGCAACCGCCTGCGCCGTAGTCTCCACATCCTGCGCATCGCGGGCCCCGCGCAGGTGTTTCTCGATCGGGGCCACCGACAGGTCCGTGAGCACGCAGACGTCCACCAGGGATTTGCCATCCGCGATGCACATCGCCTCGATCCCTTTGCCGTGGCCGCTCCACAGCGCGTCCATCTGCGCCTGCGACCAACCGCGCGGCGCCATCATGCCAAGACCGCCCTTGAGGCGCGTCGTGTCCGAGGGAAAACTGAGCAGATAGCCCGCTGGCTGACCCGTCCCGCCCGTCTGGTGCAAGAACGCCCGCTCGTCCTGGGTGAGCCACGCGCCCTGCGCAGCGTCCCAGAACCAGCCCAAAAAACCACCACGTCCCGCTCCACCATTCAGCGGTAATGTGGCCAGCGCCAGTGCTGGCCCGTTTCGATGTAATCGGTGAAATCCTGCCTGCCCAGCGTCGACAGAAAGAGGATATCCTGTAAATCCCCCACGGACATCCCGAAGCGCGACCGCGTAAGGCCGTAGTGCACACCGGTGATCCCGAAAAAGCCCATCCCCTCCAGCAGCAGCGCCCAGACTTCACCGTACGAGCTGCCTTTGAGGATCCGCGCGATATGGTGCAGCAGGGCGCTGTTGCTTGGCATCACCAGGGGGGTTTCTTCGTCCGGTCTGTGGTGGGAAAAAACCTAGTCCGCCGCGCCGACCTGTGTCCAGCGGCGCGCGCGGCGGCCTTTAATTTCGGGGTCGGTGGCCCGCAAATCATGCGCAGCCTCTTGAAAAGAGCGGGGCCATGGGCGATGTGTGACACTACCCGCAGGAGTGAGCGCATGGCACTGCCGATCAAAGACCAGATGAAATATTGGGGGATCGCCAGTCTCGCGATTCTTGTGGTCCTGTGGTTCATGGGCGATGTATTGCTGCCCTTCGTGCTGGGCGGAGCGGTCGCCTATTTCCTTGACCCGGTTGCGGACCGGCTGGAGCGACTGGGGCTGAGCCGCGCGATGTCTACAGCAGTGATCACCTGCGTGGCGCTTCTGGTGTTTGTGATTATGGCGCTGCTGGTGGTGCCCACGCTGGTCAGCCAGGCGATCAATCTGTTCGAGATCGCACCTGATCTCACGAAACGCCTCAGCGCGTTCCTGACCGAGCGCTTCCCCTCTATCCTCGAGGATGGCTCGACGCTGCGCAACTCCATCACCTCGCTCGGCACTGTCGTGCAGGAGCGCGGCGGGGAGCTTTTGAACACCGCGCTGAGCTCCGCTGCAGGCATCCTCAACATTATCATGCTGTTCGTGATCGTGCCCGTCGTGGCAGTCTATATGCTGCTCGACTGGGACCGGATGATCGCCCATATCGACGCGCTTTTGCCGCGTGATCACGCCCCCGTGGTGCGCAGACTAGCGCGCGATGTCGACCGCACGCTGGCCTCGTTCATTCGCGGGCTGGGCACGGTCTGCCTGATCCTCGGCACCTATTATGCCATCGCGCTGATGCTGGTGGGCCTGCAATTCGGCCTTGTGGTGGGGTTCATCGCGGGGCTGGTGACGTTTATCCCCTATCTCGGGGCGCTCATCGGCGGCGCGTTGGCGCTGGGGCTCGCGCTGTTCCAATTCTGGGGTGATTGGGTCTCCATCGGGCTGGTCGGCGGGATCTTCGTGCTGGGCCAGGTGATCGAGGGCAATGTTCTGACCCCCAAGCTGGTCGGCAATTCGGTCGGGCTGCATCCGGTCTGGCTCATCCTTGCCTTGTCGGTTTTCGGCACACTGTTCGGGTTTGTCGGGATGCTTGTAGCGGTACCGGTAGCGGCTGCAATCGGCGTGATCGCGCGCTTCGGAGTGGAGCAGTACCAGCAGAGCCTGCTCTACCGCGGAACGGAGCAGACCGCCATTCGCGACGAAAAATCCCTTTAGCATGGCGATGCAGCTCGGTCTCGATCTGCCGGTGCGCACCGCGCGGGGGCGCGACGATTTCCTCGTCGCCCCCTCAAACGCGATGGCTGTCGCCATGATCGAGAACTGGCGCAACTGGACGGGCGCCAAAATGGTGCTGACCGGACCGGAAGGCGCGGGCAAGACGCACCTTACCCACGTCTGGGCGGATGCGGCGGGCGCGCGGATCATCGCGGCGCGCGATCTGCACGAGGTGGATGTGCCGGATCTGGCGGGGTCCGCGGTGGCTGTCGAGGATGTGCCGTACATCACTGGCGATCCACAGGCGCAAACAGCGCTTTTCCATCTGCACAACATGGTGCTTGCCGAGGGTAATCCTCTCCTGCTGACCGGCAACGGGGCCGTCGCGCATTGGGGCCTGAGCCTGCCGGATCTCGCAAGCCGCCTTCAGGGCGCGCTGGAAGTCGCGATCGAGCCGCCCGATGATGCTTTGTTGTCCGCAGTGCTGGTGAAGCTTCTGGCGGACCGACAGCTGATGCCGCCCTCCGATCTCGTTCCCTATTTGCTAGCGCGGATGGACCGCTCGTTTGCGGCAGCCAACAGGATGGTGGCCGATCTCGATCGGCTGAGCCTTGCGCGCAAGCGACCCATCACCCGCGCATTGGCAGCGCAGGTACTGGACAACGCGCCCGACAGCGCGCGATAGTACACTTATCCCCGCTCTTTCCAGCGCTGTCTTATTTTCGTTACATCTTTAATGGATACGCACGTTTATGTCTGATGCCGATTTCCTCACCGCGCCCTACGATACCCCTGTAGATCTGACCGATCTGGATCTGGACGGGCCCGCCCGCTTTCAGAACCGCGAGCTGAGCTGGCTTGGGTTCAACTGGCGCGTGGTCGAGGAAGCGGAGAACCTGCGCGTCCCTCTGCTGGAGCGGCTTCGGTTTTTGTCGATATCGGCCGGTAATCTGGATGAATTCTACACCGTGCGTGTGGCAGGCCTGCGCGAACTGGCGCAGGCGGGTAACGTTACTCCCGCCGCCGATGGCCTGACCCCCGCGGAGCAACTGCTATCGATCAACCAGAATGCCCGCTCGCTCATGCTGCGCCAGCAAAGCGTGCTGGTGGAACTGCTGCGCGAGTTGGACGCACAAAACATCATGCTCGAGGGGCTTGATGATCTGAGCTCAGAGGATCTCGAAGCCCTCGATGACACGTTTCTCAATCAGGTGTTCGCGGTGCTGTCCCCGCTGGCGATTGATCCCGCGCATCCCTTCCCCTTCCTGCCCAACACCGGCTTTGCGCTTGCTGTGCAGCTGGAGCGCGTGCGCGACAAGCGGCCCTTGCAAGCGCTGCTACCGATCCCCGCGCAGATCGACCGCTTCGTTTCCTTGCCCGCTCCCGAAGGATGCAAGCGCTATCTGCCGCTCGAGGAATTGCTGGTCCTGAAGATCCCCGATCTGTTTCCCGGTTACAAGCTTAAGGCGCATTTTGAATTCCGCGTGCTGCGCGATAGCGATCTGGAGGTCGAGGAAGAGGCCGAGGATCTCGTGCGAGAATTCGAAGTCGCGCTCAAGCGCCGCCGCCGGGGCGGTGTGGTGCGCATGACCCATTCGGCGGGCGCGCCTGCCAAGCTTCTGGCCACTATTATGCAGG